>CAIZKE010000308.1 GCA_903933475.1 uncultured Alphaproteobacteria bacterium
CCCTCCTAAACCGCCCAAGGTTAATGAATTCCGGCCTGCCGCCTCGGTGTCACCATGCTTGCCGCGGCCCCCCGCCGTTCGCTAAGACTTCGCCTCAAGACCAAGGAAATCAGGGGGAGTGAAGGCCATGGCCATGACGCCGGAACAGGAACGCGAGACCGCCAACACCGGAACCAAGCCGGTGATTGAGTCGCACCGCTTCGACGAGGCTTCCCTGGCCGCCTGGATGCAGGCCAATGTCGAGGGCTATGTGGGGCCCCTGGAGGTTCGCCAGTTCAAGGGCGGCCAGTCCAACCCGACCTACCAGCTCGTCACCCCGGGCAAGAAGTACGTCCTGCGCCGCAAGCCGCCGGGCAAGCTCCTGCCCTCGGCCCATGCGGTGGACCGCGAGTACAAGGTCATCACCGCACTTTACCCCACCGGCTTCCCGGTGGCCCGCACCTATGGCCTCTGCACCGACGAGTCGGTGATCGGCACCTGGTTCTACGTCATGGACATGGTCGAGGGCCGGATCCTCTGGGACCAGACCCTGCCCCAATGCGAGCCCGCCGAGCGCCGGGCCATCTACATGGCCAAGATCAAGACCCTGGCCGACCTGCACAACACCGACGTCGAGGCCGTGGGCCTGTCGGACTTCGGCAAGCCCGGCAACTACATGGGCCGGCAGGTCGACCGCTGGACCAAGCAGTATCGCGCCTCCGAGACGGTCAAGCTGGACTCCATGGAGCGCCTGATGGACTGGCTGCCCCGGACCCTGCCGCACCAGGACCGCAACACTGTGGTCCACGGCGACTATCGGCTGGACAACATGGTCCTGCACCCCACCGAGCCCCGGGTCATCGCCGTCCTGGACTGGGAGCTGTCGACCCTGGGCGATCCCATGGCGGACTTCACCTACTTCCTGATGCACTGGGTGAACGGGACCATCGCTGGCATCCCGGACCTGACGGCGCACGGCATTCCCACCGTCGAGGAAACCGTGGCGGAATACTGCCGGCTGACCGGCCGGACCGAGGTTCCGAACGTGGACTGGTTCTTCGCCTACAACCTCTTCCGCCTGGCGGGCATCTGCCAGGGCATTGTCGGTCGCGCCCGGGACGGCACCGCCAACAGCCCCCAGGCCGCCGCCATGGAAGAGCGCGTTCCGCAGTTGGCTACCGCCGCCTGGCACTTCGCCCAGCGCGCGGGCGCCTGAACCGCTTCAGCCGGGCGGTAGCCGGGCCAGGAGGGCGTCGAGGTCGGCGGGAGACTCAAAGCCCACCGCGACCGGCCAGGGCGTGACCCGGTCCCGCCAGTCTGGTGGCAGGCGGACCCAGTCCTTCGACGTGGTCACAAGGCCGGCCCCATGGGCGGCGGCAAGGGACTCCAGGGCCCGCAGACGCGCGGGCGTCCAGGGCGCGTGGTCCGGGAAGGCGGCGAAATCGGCCAGGTCGCAACCCGCTGCCCGCAGGGCTCTTTCCACCTTCCAGGGCTTGCCGATCCCTGCAAAGCCCACCTGCCGGCCGGCGGGGGGTGGACCTTCGGGCGCGAGGCGCGCTGTGAGGAGGGGGGGGCCGGACAGGGCCGCCACCAGCTCAGGATCGGGGGCCGCAAGGTCTGCAGGCATCAGGAGGATCACGGCGTCGGCCCTCGACAGGCCCGCCGCCAGGGGCTCGCGGAGCGGGCCGGAGGGGAAGACGCCGCCGTCGCCGAGAGGCCATTCCCCGTCCCGCGTCTCGCCGTCGCAGACCACCAGGGACAGGGTCTTGCGGACGGAAGGGTTCTGGTGGCCATCGTCCATCAGGATGACGTCGGCACCCCCACGAGCCGCCGCCAGGGCGCCCGCAGAACGGTCCCGGGACACCCAGACAGAGACGCCGGGCAGGGCGGACGCCAGCATCAGGGGCTCATCACCCACGTCACCCGCTGCATGGTGGGCGGGGTCGACCTGCACCGGACCGGCCACTGACCCGCCATAGCCCCGGGACAGGATGGCGGGCCGGCGTCCGGACTCCGCCAGGCGCCTCGCCAGGGCCGCGACTACGGGGGTCTTGCCGACTCCGCCGAGGGTAAGGTTGCCGACGCAGATCACCGGAACGCCAGGGTCGACCGGCCGCCCACGGGCGAGCCTGCGGGCGCCCGCAGCCGTCCAGATCCAGGACAGGGGCTTCAGGAGGAGGTGCAGCAGGGGACCAGGGCGACCCTCCCGCAGATACCACCAGCGCGGCGTCGGGAGCTTCATGCCAGCCCTGCCTTGCCTTCGGGCGGCGGGAGCAGGGAGGCAATCGCCCCCAGGGCTGTCTCGAGGGCCTGACCCTGTCGACCGGCGTAGGCGAGGGCGGCCTCGCGCATCCGCCGGCGCAGGACCGGGTCGGCGACCAGGCCGGCAAGCTTGCGGCGCAGGTCGGTGCCGTCCCGGGCCAGGAGGGCGCAGACCTCGTCGAGCATCTCGGCGTAGACGTCCGCGGAGTTGGCGATGTCCGGGCCCGTGATCAAAGGCGTGCCCAGACGGGCCGGCTCCAGCGGGTTGTGACCGCCGATTCCCCCAGGGAAGCTGCCGCCCATGACGGCGACGTCAGCGAGGCGGAAGAGCAGGCCCATCTCGCCGAGGGTGTCAGCGATCCAGATGGCGTCTCCAGGGCCGGGCACCTGGCCAAGGGCCCGTCGGGGCGCGCCGAGATCCCGCGCGATGGCCTCGCCGCGCTCCGGGTGTCGGGGCGCGATCACCAGGAGGGCACCCAGGCCGTCTGCAGCCTGCGCGATGAGGTCCTCCTCGCCCGGATGTGTGCTGGCAGCGAGGATGACGGGCCGGTTTGCCGCTGCCCTCCTCAGCACCTCGAGGGCCTGTGGGTCGAAGGGCAGGGGCGATCCTGCCCGCTTCAGGTTCAGGATTTCGCCGCAGGTCCCGCCGAGGGTGATCAGGCGGTCTGCTGAAGCCGGGTCCTGGGGCAGGAGGATCTCGAAGGCGGACAGGAGTCGCCGCGCGGTGCGGGGCACCCGCGACCAGGACCGGGCCGTGGCCTTGGTGATCCGGGCCGAGACCAGGGCGAGGCGGACGCCCCGCCTTCGCGCGCCCTCGATGAGGTTGGGCCAGAGCTCGCTCTCGGCGAAGATCCCGGCGTCCGGTCGCCAGTGATCGAGGAAGCACCGGGTCGCGCCGGGCGTGTCCACCGGCGCGTACTGGTGCAGGACGCCGGCTGGCAGTCGCCGCGCCAGCAGGTCGGCGGAAGTCCGCGTACCGGAGGTGACCAGGAGGGTGAGATCGGGTCGACGCTCCGCCAGGGCCTCCACAAGGGCCAGCAGGGACAGGCTTTCGCCGACGCTGACCCCATGCAGCCAGACCAGGGGACCCGGGGGCCTTGCCCGGGACGTCCGCCCGATCCGCTCTCCGATCCGCTCGGGGTCTTCCCGTCCCGCCTTCGCCCGCCGCGCCAGGAGGGCCGGGACCAGGGGAGAGGCCAGCCGGGTGGCGAGGCCATAGAGGATGAGGGGAAGGGTCACACGACCTCGTCCGGCGCCAGGTGGCAGTCCAGGGCGCCGGTCTCGACCTGCAGGGTGGCGTGATGAATCCCGAAGGTCCCGGCTAGGGCCTGGCTGGTCTCGGCCAGGAAGACGTCGGGATCCCCGGCCTGCGGACGGACCAGGTGGGCGGTGAGGGCGACCCGGGTCGTCGACAGGGACCAGATGTGGAGGTCATGCACCTCGGCGACGCCCGGCCTTGAGGCCAGGAAGGCCCGGACCTCGGCTGGATCTATGCCCGGTGGGGCGGCATCCAGGGCCATGGCTGCGGACTCCTTTAGCAGGCCCCAGGCTCCGGCGAGGATGACCGCGACGATTCCCAGGCTGAGGACCGGGTCGAGCCACTGCAGGCCTCCGGTGAGCAGCATCAGGCCGGCGGCGATCACCACGGCAGCCGAGACCCCAGCGTCGGCCATCATGTGGAGAAAGGCGCCCCGGACGTTCAGGTCATGCTGGCCGCGCATGAAGAGGAGGGCCGTGGCGGTGTTTATGACCACGCCGATGGCTGCCGTGATCATGACTGGTCCGGGCGCTACCGCGCCAGGTGACAGGAGCCTCTGCACAGCCTCCCAGCCGATGGCGCCGACCGCGGCGACCAGCAGGACGCCATTCGTCACCGAGGCCATGATGGTGGCCTTGCCCATGCCGTAGGTATGCCGACCATTGGGGCCGCGGCGGGCCAGGAGGGTCGCCGCCCAGGCGAGGATCAGCGAAAGGACGTCGGCCGCATTGTGCCCGGCGTCCGCCAGGAGGGCGAGGGAGCCGGTGGCAAGGCCGACCCCCGCCTCCACCGCGACAAAGCCTGCGTTGAGGACGATTCCGATGGCGAAGGCGCGGCCGAAGTCGGCGGGGGCGTGATGATGCCCATGTCCGCCATGCCCCCCATGCCCGTGCCCGTGGTGACGATGATCGTGCGCATGTTCATGCGGGTGCTCATGCCCATGGTCATGATCATGATCAGGGTGGGCCCCGGAGGCAGTCGGGCGATCTCGGGAAGCAGACATGCCCCTGTCTCTCACCCGCCCGGCGGCGGATCAACCGGTCGCAGGCCCAGTTCCGCCTCAGCGCGGCGGCTCGAGGCCGCCATGCGGGCGGACCAGTCCAGGCGCAGGCTGTCGATGAGGGCCTCGTCTGCGTCCGGCGGGACGTGGAAGGGCCCCTCCCAGATGCAGACGCCCCGGCCGAAGGGGGCGGCGATCATGACCCGGTCCCAGAGGGAGGCCAGGCGCAGGGAAGGGGCGACGGCCAGCCCCGTCAGGAAGACCGGAGCGCCGGTCCGTCGCGCGATCTGCAGGGCGCCGGGCGCAATCTCCTCGTTCGGACCCCGCGGCCCGTCCGGCGTGATGATCAGGACCCCGCCCGCAGAGACATGCTGCACGGCCTCCCGGAAGGCGGCGACGGCCGCCCGCGCCTTGGCCGAGTCGCCTTTCTTGGCGGTCGACATCCGGATGGCTGGAAACCCCGTATGGTCCAGGGCCAGGGCCACGAACTCGCCATCTGAGGAAGGCGAGACCAGGCAGCGTCGGCTGGACTTGCGCCACCAGGTCTCGGCCATGCCCAGGCAGACGGGAATCCGGCCATGCCAGAACAGGCCGATGGCACCCTGGCCGGAGGCGAACATGGGCTCGAGGCCCTCCAGGCCCTCGTGTCGCCAGCGGGTCGTGCGGCGGATGAGGATCAGGTAGCCCGCCAGGATCCGGCCAAGCGCCGCCTGCACCCAGGCCCGGCGAAGAAAACGCTTCACGTCGCCGTCTCCAGGTCGAGGGCACCGGCGAGGCGGGCATAGAGGGCGCCGGCGGCGACGAGGTCGTCGTGCGCACCGGCCTCGACGATCCGACCCTGGTCGAGGACATAGATGCGATCGGCGTTGCGTACGGTCGACAGGCGGTGGGCGATGAGCAGGGTGGTGCGGCCCTCCATCAGCCGGGACAGGGCCGCCTGGACCTGGGCCTCGCTCTCGGCGTCGAGGGCGCTGGTGGCTTCGTCGAGGAGGAGGATGGGCGCATCCTTTAGGAAGGCCCGGGCGATGGCGATGCGCTGCCTCTGTCCGCCGGAGAGCCTCAGTCCAGCTTCCCCAGCCTGGGTGTCGTAGCCCTCGGGCAGGGCCAGGATGAAGTCGTGCGCGGCGGCGGCCCGGGCGGCGGCCTCGATCTCTTCCTGGGAGGCTTCGGGCCGGGCGTAGGCGATGTTCGCCCTCAGGGTGTCGTCGAAGAGGAAGGGCTCTTGGGTGACGAGGGCGATGCGCTGGCGCAGGGAGGCGAGGGTCAGGTCGCGGACGTCCCGGCCATCCAGGGTCACCCGTCCCCCGGTCACGTCGTAGAAGCGCGGGATCAGGTTCAGGAGGGTCGACTTTCCCCCGCCGGAGGGGCCGACCAGGGCCACGATCTCCCCGCGCTTCACGGCCAGGCTGACGCCCGACAGGACTTCGGGTCCCTCGCCGTAGGCGAAGCGGACGTCCTCGAAGGCCACGCGGCCCTCGCCCCGGGGGGTTTCGATGGCGCCCAGCCGGTCGCCAACCTCGGGCTCCACGTCCAGGGCGGCGTAGAGCCGCCTGGCGGCAGAAAGGCCCTCAGCGAAGACCGTCTGCAGGTTGGCCAGCTGGCGCAGGGACTGCGACGCGAGGGCCAGGGCGCCGATGAAGGCGACGAAGGCGCCGGGGTTCATTCCGCCTCCCTGGGACCGCAGGCCGGCCCAGGCGATCACCGCAGCGGTGATCAGGGTCATCAGGGTCTCGGTGGCGGGCGCAGCGCGGGCCCGGGCGTTGGCACCCCGGATCAGGAAGGCCTGGCGGCGGTGTACCACCTCCGCGACCCGGGCCTCCTCGAAGGCCTCACGGTTCTCGATCTTGACCACCCGGACGCCGTCGAGGCTCTCCATTACCGCCGTGGATAGGGCCGAGGTCTCGGCCATGGCGCCTTGGGCGGCCCGGGACGACCGCTTGGCGTAGCGCCGCATGATCAGGCTGGCGATGGGTACCGCCAGGATCAGGGCCAGGGACAGGACGAGGTCGTTGGAGACCATCACGCTGATCGCTCCCACCACCGTCAGGGCGTGCTGGGTGTAGTTGATCAGGCCGGCGGTGGCGGCCTCCCGGATCAGGCCCGCGTCATAGAGAACGGACGAGACGAAGTTGCCCGAGTGCTGTGACCGGAGCCGGGCAAGGTCGGCCCGCACCAGGCGCCCGAAGAGTTGGACCTGGACGTCGCCCACCACCGCGTTTCCGATCCGGTTCACCAGGGTGGCCTGGAGCACCTGGGCCAGGCCCCGGCCGATGGCGAGGCCGGCGATGGTCAGGGGAATGACCAGCAGGGCGCCTGGCTTGGGCTTGCCCAGGAGATCGTTTATGGCGGGCTCGAGGATCTGGACAAGCCGGGCGCTGAGTGCAGCCACCACGACTGCCGCAAGGGCTGCAAGCAGGAGACCAGGCCACCGGGGCGCCAGGTAGACGCGCCAGGTCCGCGCGAGGATGTCGCGGCTGGAGAGAGTCTTCGGTTCCGCCGGGGCGCTCATTCCGCTGGCGTCGGCCCTCAGGCAGGGGAAGTCAAGATGCCGGCCGGGGCCGGGCGGTCGCGGGCTTTGCTGTGCGGCGCCGGCGCCCTAGATAGGGACACAGTCATCAGGAGCCCCGACTTGGCGGATTTCGACCTCACGACGCCGGAGGGGCGGCGCAGGACCTACATTGACTACCTGCTCAAGGACCACGCCTTCCTGAGGCTGAGGTTCTCCAACGCCCACGCCGTCTCCGAGGAGATGTACCGCGCCAACCAGCCCTGGCCCTTCCAGCTCGAAGACTGGAAGGCCCGGGGAATCCGCACGGTGGTGAACCTCAGAGGCGGCTTTGACGCCAGCTTCTACGCCCTGGAGACGGAGGCCTGCGCCCGATTGGGCCTGAACCTCGTGGATTTTACCATCACCTCCCGTGAAGTCCCCAGCCGGGCAAGGGTGCAAGGTGCCAAGGCCCTGTTCGAGAGTCTCGAATATCCCGCCCTGATGCACTGCAAGTCGGGTGCGGACCGGGCGGGCATCATGAGCGTGCTCTACCTGCACTTCCGCAAGGGCGTCCCGATCCGCCAGGCCCTGGCCCAGCTGAGTCTGAAGTACCTGCATGTGAAGGCGGGAAAAACCGGTGTGCTGGACTACACCTTCGAGCGCTATCTCGCCGAGGGCGAGCCGGCGGGCCAGACCTTCCTGGAATGGGTCGACAGCCCCGCCTACGACCCGGACGCCATCAAGGCCGACTTCCGCTCCAACATGTGGGGCCGCCTGCTGACCGAGGGCCTGCTGCGCCGCGAATAGCTCAGTGGGCGTGGTCGTCTTCGTCGGGGTTCAGCAGCCTGTGGGCGTGGATGATGAAGTAGCGCATGATGGCATTGTCCACGGTCGACTGGGCCTTGGCCCGCCAGGCGTCGACCGCCTCCTGGTAGCTGGCATAGGCGCCGACCAGGTCGATCTTGCTCAGGTCGCGGAATTCAACCGTGTCCACGTCGACGAGTTCCCCGCCGATGACGAGGTGAAGCAGTTGGCGATGGGGCAATTCGATGGCTCCTGGATCCCGTTCTTCTCGGGCGCGATAGGCCCACCCGGGTTAAGGATCAATGGATTTTGCCCGTTTTCGGGGCGTGCGGGGCCCTGGCGTCCCTAAATCGAGCCTGGGGTGGCCGTCGCGTCCCCGGACGGCCGGCAGGCCGAATCTACTTGCCGGCGATGGCCAGGCCGTCGACCAGCAGGGAGGGCGAATTCGCCGAGCCGCGGTTCTCGAGGTCCGCGCCGGGAATCAGGCGGGCGTAGATGTCGGGCAGGCTCCCGGCGACGGTGATCTCGGAGAC
>CAIZKE010000309.1 GCA_903933475.1 uncultured Alphaproteobacteria bacterium
ATCTACAAGCCCGAGGACGTCCGGGCCCTTGGGTTCCGGTACGCCTCGGTAGGGCGGGCCTAGGGAGCGGTTGCGGGACCGTATCGATTTTGATACACTCTGCGAGTGAAAGCCGTCGTCTTCCTTGGGGACAGCCTCTCGCGTGTCCGGGATTTCCCGGAGACGGCGCGGGCGACTGCGGGCTTCCAGTTGCACCAGCTGCAGCTGGGTCTCGACCCTGAGGACTGGAAACCCATGACCTCGATTGGGCCCGGTGTGCGTGAGATCCGCATCCGGGACGCCGCAGGGGCCTTCCGGGTCATCTACCTGGCGAAGCTGGAGGATCGTGTTCTGGTCCTCCACGCCTTCAGCAAGAAGACCCAGAAGACGGCGCAGAAGGACATCGACCTCGCAGCCGCGCGGCTACGGGCATGGAGACGCTGATCATGGAAGCCCAGACCTTCGAGAACGTCTTCGACGCCCTCGCCGACACCCCGGCGGAGGCCGCAAACCTGAAGGCGCGCGCTGCAATCCTCTCGGCCCTGTCCCTCAGGGTCCGGTCCTGGAACCTCTCCCAGGAAGCGGCTGCCGCGCGACTGGGCGTCACTCGGCCCAGGCTCAATGATCTGCTGCGCGGCAAGCTGGGGAAGTTTTCCCTCGACGCCCTGGTCAACCTTGCGACAGCGGCGGGGCTGCGCCTGGAAATCCGGATTGACGAGGCGGCCTGAAGGCGCTGGCCTTTGGCCACTGGCCTTCCGGTACGCCTCGGTAGGGCGGGCCTAGGGGTCGGGGGGCGACGGAGGCGCACCGGATCGACTTCGCCAGGATTGTCACTAGGCTCGCGTCTTTAGACGCCGCATCGACTCCCGGGGCCCTCCGGGAAGCGCATTCCACGTCATCTCAGGTGGACTCACATGAACTGGACACTTCGCCATCGGCCGCTGGTCGCCTTCACCCTGGGCCTGGCGTCCGTCTTCGGCGTTTCCGACGCCCAGGCTGGCCCGGCCTTCTCGAAACGGCTGGAGATGCAGGGCTTTGCCTTCGACATCACGGCAACCAATGACGGGTCCATCAACAAGCTGCGGATCGTTCCGCAAGGACTCAGCCAGCAGACCGCGCCGATCACGTCCGAGATCGAGGGCACCGTCTCCGGGGCGGAGATCGACGACCTCGACGCCAACGGCTTTCCCGAGATCTACATCTACGTGACCTCCGCCGGCAGCGGGAGCTACGGCAGCCTGGTGGGCTATGCGGTCAACCGGGGCAAGTCCGTGACCCAGATCTACCTGCCGCCGGTCTCGGACTCCCCGGCCCTGTCGCAGGGCTATAGGGGCCACGATGAATTCGCCGTGGTCGAGGGCACGCTGATCCAGAGGTTCCCGATCTATCGCGACCTCGACAACAACGCCCGCCCCTCCGGCAAGATCCGGCAACTCCAGTACAAGCTGAAGGCCGGTGAAGCCGGCTGGGTGCTTCGCCTGGACAGGTCCATGGAGTTCTGACCCCGCTTCGGTGACGGATCTGGCCGGGGCGAAGGAAGCTTTGGGTCAGGGGTGTTGACCCGTGGAAGGCAGGTGGGATCCGTCACTAGGGTCGGGACTGCCCGAAAGGCCCATTCTCGGCGCGTCATCTGACCAGCCCTGACGTTTGGCGGGTCTAGCGTCGACTTCGAGGGGCTCGGCCCCTTGCAGCGACAGGACCTGCCAGATGGCGAACCCCCAACCCAGCACCAACGCATCGGTCCTCACCGGGGACTTGCTGGTCGACGCCATAACCACCGGATACAAGTGGACCCTGGGTGCAGACAGGACCATCGACTGGTCCATCTCCGGGGGCTTCAACGGGGAGAGCTGGTACGACCAGAACTTCGTCTACCAGCATATCAGGGCGGCCCTCGACACCTTCGAATACGTTGCCAATATCAAATTCAATTTCGTTGGATTTTTCAGCAATCCGTCCGCTGCCAACAGCGCTGGGAGTGAGATCAACTACTGGCTCTCGGGAAATACGAACGTATTTCCGAGTTCCGCTATCTGGGCGCGGGCCTACTTCCCGGTCACTTCCGAGAATGCCATCTACAACGGGGCCCCGGGCGATGTTGTCCTCAACGTCAACAGCGCTGCAAACTCGCTTCCCACCTATGCGCCAGGAAGCGACGGCTGGTACCTGATCCTCCATGAGACGGGACATGCGCTGGGCCTGAAGCATCCTCACGATGATGGAGGCACGGGTCGCCCGACCCTGTCCCAGCTCGGACTAGGCGTGCTCGACATCGATACGGTCTCGGTCATGTCGTACAATGACAACCTGGGGTTCACGAGTGTCGCCTACGACCCAGCCTCCCCAATGCTGCTGGACGTCATCGGCCTCCAGTCTCTCTACGGCCCCAACATGTCGAAGAATACGGGGGACGGTGCCTACACGCTGTCCACAACCGGCTTCTACACAACCATCTGGGACGCTGGCGGATATGACGAAGTCTCCGCCTCCGGTTCCGATCGCGGGTGGCGGGTGGTCCTGGCGTCTTACGACTATACCAACGGGCGAATGACAGAGATCGGCTACGCCCTGCCGACCTTCGAGTATGACTACGACCTGATCCTGAACCTGAGGTGGCTCGTCGGGACCTTCGAGGACGCCAACGGATCGAACTTCAATGACTCCCTCATCGGAAATGCGATCGACAACATCCTCGCCGGAAACGGCGGCGCAGACTTCCTGGACGGACAGGGGGGTAACGACTCCCTGATCGGAGGCCTGGGAGCCGACCTGGTGTTCGGAGGCTCAGGAAACGACCTCATCGACGGCGGCGGAATGAACGACTTTGTCCTTGGGGAGGCCGGAAACGACACCCTTTTGGGAGGTACAGGCGCTGACTATGTCGACGGCGGCGACGGAAACGACCTGATCGGCGAAGCCACCGACGCCGGCGGCAACGACACCTATTGGGGCGGGGCGGGCGACGACCAGATCAGAGATGCGTCTGGCTCGAACTATCTGCGCGGCGAAGCCGGCAACGACGTCGTGCAGGGCGGTTCGGGCTTCGACGACATGCACGGCAACATGGGCAATGACACCCTGTACGGGAACGACGGCGAAGACTGGGTTGTCGGCGGCAAGGACAACGACTTGCTCTTCGGCGATTCCGCCTGGGACATTGTCTACGGCAATATGGGCAAT
>CAIZKE010000310.1 GCA_903933475.1 uncultured Alphaproteobacteria bacterium
GAGTCACATGGCGGGCAGCGTCAACAAGGTCATCCTGGTCGGAAATCTCGGTGCCGATCCCGAGATCCGCAGCCTGAATTCCGGCGACAAGGTCGTCAACCTGCGCGTGGCCACCTCCGAGACCTGGCGCGACCGCGGGACGGGTGAGCGCAAGGAAAAGACCGAATGGCACCGGGTCGTCATCTTCAATGAAAACCTGGTCAAGGTGGCCGAGAGCTATCTTCGCAAGGGTTCCAAGGTCTACATCGAGGGCGCGATCCAGACGCGGAAGTGGACCGACCAGTCGGGTGTGGAGAAGTTCTCCACCGAGATCGTCCTGCAGAAGTTCCGGGGTGAACTGACCATGCTCGACGGGCGCGGCGACGATGCCGGCGGCCGCGAGGGCGGCGGGGACTCGGGCGGCGGTTTCCAGTCGGGCGCACGCACCCAGCCCTCGGGACCGAGAGAGGATTTCTCTGCGGACCTGGACGACGAAATCCCCTTCTAGAGCCAACAGCCCGCCTCTCTGGGAGCCCTTTGACCCAGGGTGTTCCCAGCCCGTGTCCGGTTGGCCGGAAGCGCTGGGAATGCTAAAGAAAATCAGGCTACTTCCTGCCTGATTCTAAGGGCAAAAACCTCCCTTGAGCACCATCGGCTCCCCCCCGTCCGAAGACGGACGCGCGCCCGGCATTATGCCGATCACCATCGAGGACGAGCTGCGCCGCTCGTACCTCGACTATGCCATGAGCGTGATCGTCAGCCGTGCGCTTCCGGATGTCCGTGACGGCCTCAAGCCGGTCCACAGGCGGATCCTGTTCTCGATGAACGACCTGGGCATGAGCCCGGACCGTCCCTATTCCAAGTCCGCCCGCGTGGTGGGCGACGTCCTGGCGCGCCTGCACCCGCACGGCGACCAGTCGGTCTATGACGCCCTTGTCCGCATGGCCCAGCCCTTCTCGATGGGCCTGCTGCTTGTGGACGGCCAGGGCAACTTCGGATCGGTTGACGGCGATCCCCCGGCCCAGATGCGGTACACCGAATGCCGGATGACCCGGGCCGCGTCCGCCCTGCTGGCGGACCTTGACCTCGATACTGTCGACTTCAAGGACAACTATGACGGCAAGGAGAAGGAGCCGGTCGTCCTGCCGGCGCGTATCCCCAATCTCCTGGTCAATGGCGCCAGCGGCATCGCTGTGGGCATGGCCACCAATATTCCCCCGCACAATCTTGGCGAAATCACCGACGCCGCCCTGGCCCTGATCGATCGACCGGACATTCCGCTGGATGACCTTCTCGACATGGTCCCAGGTCCCGACTTCCCGACGGGCGGAGAGATCATGGGCCGGTCTGGCGCCCGCACCGCCCTGATGACTGGCCGGGGATCCGTGGTCATGCGTGGGGTGGCGACCATCGAACAGGTCCGCAAGGAACGCGAAGCCATCATCATCACCGCCATTCCCTACCAGGTGAACAAGGCGGTTCTGGTCGAGCGGATCGCCGAACTTGTCCGGGACAAGCGGGTGGAAGGCATCGCAGACCTTCGTGACGAGAGCGATCGTCAGGGCATGCGGGTAGTGGTTGAGCTCAAGCGCGACGCCTCGGCGGACGTGGTCCTGAACCAGCTCTTCCGCTTCACGCAGCTTCAGTCCTCGTTCGGCGTCAACATGCTGGCCCTGAACCGGGGGCGCCCTGAACTGATGGGCCTGCGCGAGATGCTGCAGGCCTTCGTGGACTTCCGCGAGGAGGTCGTCTTCCGGCGCACCCGGCATGAGCTCACCCGCTCCCGCGACCGGGGGCACGTGCTGGTGGGCTTGGCGATCGCGGTCGCCAATATCGACGAATTCATCCGGATCATCCGGTCCTCCAAGGATCCCACCGAGGCCCGGGAGCGCCTGGTGTCCCGCGACTGGCCGGCGGGGGACATGCTGCCCTTGGTGGAGCTGATTGCGGATCCCCGGACCCTGGTGGTTGGTGGCGACCGTATTCGCCTCACGGAGGACCAGGCCCGGGCCATCCTGGCCCTGACCCTGTCCCGGCTGACCGGCCTGGGCCGTGATGAGATCTTCGAAGAAGCCGGCGAACTCACAGGCGGGATTTCACACCTGCTCGGCATATTGGAGTCCCGTGAACTCCTCATGGGCATCGTCCGTGACGAACTCCTGGAGATAAAGACCAACTTCGCCATTCCCCGGCGTACCCAGATCGTGGATGGCGGCGGCGACCTCGAGGATGAAGACCTCATCGCCCGCGAGGACATGGTCATCACCGTGACGCATGGCGGATACGTCAAGCGTACGCCCCTCGTGACCTATCGCACCCAGCATCGCGGCGGCCGCGGTCGTTCCGGCATGGCGACCAAGGCAGAAGACGCCGTGACCCGGGTGATCTCGGCCTCGACCCACGCCCCCATGCTGTTCTTCTCCTCCGGCGGG
Organism: uncultured Alphaproteobacteria bacterium; assembly: GCA_903933475.1. Lineage (GTDB taxonomy): Bacteria > Pseudomonadota > Alphaproteobacteria > Caulobacterales > Caulobacteraceae > Phenylobacterium. The sequence goes on from CAIZKE010000310.1 coordinate 2,412, forward strand.
AAGGTCTACAGGCTGAAGGTCTGGCGCCTGCCGGTCGGTGCTCCGACGGCCCGCGGCAAGGCCTTCGTCAACCTCTTCCCGATCGAACCGGGCGAGACCATGACCTCCATCGTCACCCTTCCGGAGGACGAGGCCGAATGGCAGGGTTTCGACGTGATGTTCGCCACCCGCTCGGGGCATGTCCGGCGTAACCGGTTGAGCGACTTCGCCCAGATCAACCGTAACGGCAAGATCGCCATGAAGCTCGACGAGGGCGACTCCATCGTTGGGGTCTCCCTGTGCCGGGCCGAAGAAAATGACATCCTTCTGACCACCGCCCTGGGCCGTTGCATTCGCTTCGCGGTGGATGAGGTGCGCGTCTTTGCCGGCCGGGACTCCACGGGTGTCCGCGGTATCCGCCTTGCCGATGGCGACGAGGTGATCTCCATGGCGATCCTGAGGGCCGTGGGTGCCACGGCCGAGGAACGTGCCGCCTACATCCGACACGCCAACGCCATGCGCCGCGCGGTGGCTGGCGAGGGCGTCGAGGTCGAGGACGCGCCCGTCGTCGAAGATGAGGTCGAAGACGAGGCCGTTTCCGCCCTGGCCGCCCTCAGCCCAGAGCGGATTGCCGAACTCGGCGCCGCCGAGGAACAGATCCTGACCGTCTCGACCGAGGGCTACGGCAAGCGCACCTCCGCCTACGAGTTCCGCCGCACCGGACGGGGGGGGCAGGGCCTCCTGGCCCAGGACCTCTCGCGCCGCGGTGGCCGGCTGGCCGCCTCCTTCCCCGTTGAGGAGCACGACGAGATCCTCCTGGTGACGGACCAGGGCCAGTTGATCCGGACGCCCGTGACCCAGATCCGCGTGGTCGGCCGTAACAGCCAGGGCGTGATCATCTTCCGGACCACGGTGGAAGAGCACGTGGTGTCGGTCGAACGCCTTGCCGATCCGGGCGGTGAGGACGAGATCCAGGAGCCTGAAGCCGGGGTCTGACGGCTTCAGGCTCAGGCCTCTGGCGGATTTATTACTTGCAAGAGCCTCGCAACCCGGCGAAAGGCGAGGACGGGTTCAAGTTGGGGAAACCTCGATGGCCAAGCGCGTAGGCCTTTATCCAGGCACCTTCGATCCAATTCACAACGGCCACACCGATATCATCGGTCGGGTCGTGAAGCTGGTGGACCGCCTTGTCCTGGGCGTTGCCATCAATACCGGCAAGAGCCCGATGTTCACTCTTGAGGAAAGGGTCGCCATCGTCGAGGCCGAGGCCGCTGCGCTGAAGGGCTCGGCTGAAATCATCGTCCAGCCCTTCGAGGGACTGACCATGCACTTCGCCCGTGAGGTCGGTGCCAATGTCATCATCCGGGGTCTCAGGGCGGTTTCGGACTTCGAGTTCGAGTTCCAGATGACCGCCATGAACCAGCAACTCGACCGTGAGATCGAGACGGTCTTCCTTATGGCCGATCCGCGACACCAGGCGATCGCCTCGAAGCTGGTCAAGGAAATTGCGACCCTGGGCGGCGACGTGAGCAAGTTCGTCAGCCCGCGGGTCATGGAAGCGCTCCTGTCCAAGGTTGGCCGTTGACCCGCGCCACTTCCGTCGCGGTCGCCGCACTCCTGACCCTGGCCGCGACCTCCGTCCAGGCGGCGGCGGTCCAGAAGCCGGCCACCCCTGCGCCCGCAGCGGTTTCCCCGCCTGCAGCCTCGGACTGGCGTACGCCAGACCCGCAGGACGTCCTGGTGATCGACACCAACAAGGGCCGCATCCTGGTCGAACTGGCTCCCCTGCTGGCACCAAACCATGTCACCCGGGTCCGGGAACTCGCCCGCAAGGGACTTTACAATGGTCGAAGCTTCTTCCGGGTGATCGACCAGTTCATGGCCCAGACCGGCGACCCGCAGGACAACGGCATGGGGGGCAGCGACCTGCCTGACCTGACCGCCGAGTTCACCTTCCGACGGGGGGCGGACACCCCCTTCGTCCAGGTCGCCGACCAGGCCGTGGCGGAGATCGGATTCGTGGGTCCCCTTCCGGTCATGACCCAGAGCTCCCAGCTCATGCCCATGACTGCAGACGGGCGGATTTCTGGCTGGGCTCTCTACTGCCCCGGCGTGGCCGGCATGGCGCGGGGCGAGTCGCCCGATAGCGGCAACAGCCAGTTCTTCCTCATGCGTCAGGCCTACCCCTCGCTGGAGAAGCGCTACACGGCCTTTGGGCGTGTGATTTCCGGCCTCGAGGTCGTTCGCGCCATCAAGGCCGGGGAGCCCGTGGTAGCGCCCCAGGACCTGATGACCCGGGTGCAGGTGCTGGCGGACATGCCCGCCGGCTCCCGCCCAAAGGTTAAGGTCATTGATCCCCGCAGTCCCTGGTTCACCGCCGAGGTCGCCCGCGTCCGGGCCAGCCGCGGCGCCGATTTCACGGCCTGCGCCATCAGCATTCCCTCGGAGGTGAAGTAATGGATCCTGAAGACACCCTGCTGCTCGAGACCGAGACCGGTCGGGTCACCATCCAGCTCCGCCCGGACC
>CAIZKE010000311.1 GCA_903933475.1 uncultured Alphaproteobacteria bacterium
AGCCCCCGGGCCCCCACGCCGCCGACGCCGACCATCCGGGCGCGGAGGCCCTGAGGCGCGCCACCCACCGCCTGACCCGGGCCGTGACCGAGGCCATCGAGACCTTCCGGTTCAATTCCGGCATTGCCCGCCTCTACGAGTTCCTGAACCTCCTGAGGGAGTACAAGGCCGAGGGCGCGGAGGCCGCCATCCTGGCCGAGCGGGCCGTGGCCCTGTCGACCTTCGCCCGGCTCATCGGCCCCTTTACCCCGCACCTGGCCGAGGAGTGCTGGGCCCGGATCGGCGGCGAAGGCATGGCGGTCTTTGCCCCCTGGCCCGCATTCGACGAGGCCCTCACCCGGGAGGCTGAGCTCACCCTGCCGGTCCAGGTCAACGGCAAGCGGCGCTGGGAAATCCGCGCCCCTGCCGGCGCCGAGCCCGCCGACGTCGAAAAGATGGTGCTTGACGATCCGGAGACGGCCCGGCGTCTTGAGGGCCTGACCATCCGCAAGGTGATCGTGGTGAAGGACCGTATCGTCAACATCGTGGCGGCCCCATGAGGGCGGGCGCGGCCCTCGCCGGCCTGGCCGGAGCCCTCTGCCTGGGCCTGTCCGGCTGCGGCTTTACGCCCCTCTACGCCAACCCGGAGCTCGGCCCGGCCCTTGCCGCCGTCGAGGTCACCACCCCCGAAGGCCGGGCGGGCGCCCTCCTGCGCGAGCAGCTGGACGACGCTCTCGGCCACCGGGCCTCCCTGCCACCCGCCTACCGGCTGGATGTGGCCCTTTCCGAGCTCCGCTATCCCCGGGGCGTGCGGGTGGACAATGTCGCCACGCGGTATGAGTACGTCCTGACCGCCGCCTACACCCTCACGACCACTGGGGGAAGCGAGCCCCTGAAGACTGGCAAGGTCCGGGTGGAGCTGACCTACGACTCGGCCGACCAGCCCTACGCCTCGGTCATCGCCCAGCAGGACGCCCAGGCCCGGGCGGCGCAGGAGGCGGCCCGCAGGATCCAGATCGAGCTGTCCAGCTTCCTCGCCGGCCAGGGGTCCCGAACGGAGTGATCCTCAGCCGCCGTCCCGACCTGGAGCGCTTCCTGGCCCGGCCGGACGCCGGGATCCGGGCCGCCGTGATCTACGGGCGGGACCTTGGCGTTGTCCGGGAGCGGGCGGCCCAGCTGGCGAAGCAGGTCACTGAGGACCCCGATGATCCCTTCAATGTCGCCCTCCTGACCGAGGGTGACCTGGCCGGGGATGACGCCCGCCTGGAGGGTGAGTTGGCCGCCCAGTCCCTGATGGGCGGGCGAAGGCTGGTACGCCTGAGGCTGGGCGGGGAGCGGGCGGCGAGCGAGAAGCTGGCGGTGGAGGCCCTGGCCCGCCTCCTGGCCGGGGAGCTGAATCCCGAGGCCTTCCTGCTGGTTGAAGCGGGGGCGCTGGGCCGGGACTCCGCCCTGCGAAAGGCTGCGGAGAAGGCACCGGCCTGTGCCGTCATCCCCTGCTACGAGGACGAGGTCGGCGACGTTGCCCGGATGACGCGGGAGGCCCTGGCCAAGGATGGGGTGAGCCTCAACGCCGAGGCCCTCGCCCTTTTTGTCGGAAGGCTCCCCCACGAGCGGGGTGTGGCCCGGCGCGAGATCGAGCGTCTTGCCCTCTTCCTGGGCCCAGGCTCCGGTGTCACCGCGGGCCCCAAGGACCTCGAAGCCTTCCTCGGCGTCGAGCCCGAGGCCTCCCTGGCCGGTGCCGCCTCAGACGCCTTCGGGGGCAGGCTGGCCGAGACCCAGGCCGGCCTGAGGCGGGCAGCCCAGGAGGGCCTTTCGGGTCCCGGGGCCGTCCGTGCCCTTGGCATGCACCTTGGAAAGCTTCGGCGTACCCTCACCCTGGCCCGGAACGGGGCCGGTCTTCAGGAGGCGGCCAAGGCCTCCGGGGTCTTCTGGAAGGACGAACGCGAGTTCCTGCGACAGGCGAGGTCCTGGAGCCTGGAGACCCTCGATGGAGTCCAGGCGGATATCCTGGCTGCAGACCGGGCCTGCAAGACCGCCCGGGCGCCGGACGCCCTCATCGCCGAGAGACTGGCCCTGCAGATTGCCGCTAGGGCGCGGCGCATGGGGCTTTAGCCTGTAACGTCCGCCCACAGACGATTATCCGGAGATCACAAGCCTGTATCCCGCGTCGTAGGCGTCGAGGTGCCTCAACCTGGCGTAGCGCCGGTCCCATGCGCCCGAATCCAGGTCGGAGCGGAGGCGCTCCAGTCCTGCATGTGGACCGGCGAGGGCCCGGAACGAGGAGCTGCCCGAGCGCAGGCGCGGGTCAAAATAGGCCTCGGGGCGACGCCAGTAGGCGTAGAGAAACCCATCCATACAATCATGGGGGATCTCCAGGGGCTCAACGTGAACTCGGCCCAGGGCCGCCGCGTAGTCGGTGAGCGCCGGCATCTGCGCGTCATCTAGGGCCGCCAGCTCGGGAAGATAGTCGGTCAGCCAGGGCCGGGCGCGGGGATCAAACGTCAGGATGACGATCCGGCCCCGGGTGACTCGCCTCAGCTCGCAAAGGCCGGCGGCGGGATCGGGCCAGTGGTGCACCGTCAGAACGGCGAGCGCAGCCTCGAAGGCGCCATCGGCGAAGGGCAGGCACGCTGCGACCGCCTGGACCGCGGGCGCGGCACCCGCCGGACGTTGACGGATCATCTCCCGGGAGGGCTCGACGGCCACAACCTGCCGGTTTTCCGGTTCGTAGTTTCCTGTCCCCGCACCCACGTTCAGGAGGCTAGCCGATGGGCCCAGGGCAGCGTCCAGCCGGGCGGCGATCCGGGGGTCTGCCCGTCGCAGGCCAGCATAGCCGTCGCCGATCCGGTCATAGAGGGCGGGCATGGTCGCAGGTCCGCGAAGAGGTGGCGGCTTACCGGCGCGAGAGCCGGCGGCAGATTTCGTCGAGCTGCTCGAGGGTCGTGTAACGGATTTGCACCTCGCCGTGTCCGTCCCGGTCGGTGATCTCCACCTGGAGGCCCAGGGCCGCGGAGAGGTCCGCCTCGAGAGCGGTAGTGTCGGCATCCTTGCCGCCCGTCTTCCGACGCGGCGAGGCTCCAGGGGATCCCGGCTCCTGGAGGCGGCGGACCAGGGCCTCGGTGTCGCGCACAGACAGGCCCCGTTCAACCACCTGCCGGGCGGTCGCAAGGACGTCGGGAGCCCCGAGCAGGGCACGGGCATGGCCGGCGGTCAGCTCGGACTCTGCCAGCATGAGCTGGACCTCGGCCGGCAGGGCGAGCAGGCGTACGGCGTTGGCCACGTGCGGACGGCTCTTGCCCATGGCCCCGGCCACCTCGGCCTGGGTGCGGCCATACTGCTCGATCAACCTCTGGTAGCCCGCAGCCTCCTCGATCGGGCTCAGGGATTCGCGCTGGACGTTCTCGGCGATGGCCGCCTCGAGCTGGGCGAGGTCCGTCATCGGACGGATCAGGGCGGGAATGGCGTGGAGCCCGGCCCTCTGGGAGGCCAGCCAGCGGCGTTCGCCGGCGATCAGTTCGTAGTGATCCTGTTTGAAGGGGTGGGGCCGCACGAGGATCGGCTGGAGCACGCCGCTGTCCCGGATGGACTGCGCCAGACCTTCCAACTCTTCCTCAGCGAACCGGGCGCGGGGCTGGCCCTCGAACCGGTGGATCCGGTCGATGGGGATTTCGCTGACGCTGCCGGCCGGCGGCGGTGGCGGCGGTGCCGCCTCTCCGAGGAGGGCTGAGAGGCCCCTTCCAAGTCCGCGTTTCTCCGCCATCGGGGCCTCCTCAGGCGGCCTCGCGCCGGGCGCGTTCGCGCTGGACGACCTCGCGCGCCAGCCTCAGATAGGCCTGGCTGCCAGCGCAGTTGATGTCATAGACCAGAACCGGCTTTCCGAAGGAGGGTGCCTCGGAGACCCGGACGTTCCGGGGGATGACCGTCTTGTAGACGGTCTCGCCGAAATGACTCCTCACATCGCCGGCCACCTGTTCTGACAGGCGGTTGCGGCGGTCGAACATGGTCAGCACCACCCCCTGGATTTCGAGCCGGGGGTTCAGGCTACCGCGCACCAGATCCACCGTGCGCATCAGTTGGCTCAGGCCCTCCAGGGCGAAGAACTCGCACTGCATGGGCACGAGCACAGCATCGGCTGCCGCCATGGCGTTGACGGTGAGCAGGTTGAGCGAGGGCGGGCAGTCAATCAGGACATAGGTATAGCGCCTCGAAATCCGGACCGCCTCGAGGGCGTCGCGCAGGCGGAAGGAACGGCGGGCTTCCCGCCCAAGCTCGATCTCCACGCCGGACAGGTCCGGATCGGCGGGCACCAGGTCCAGGCCGGGCAAGCGAGTAGGGCTGACGGCGTCGAGGAGGGGGGTGGCACTCATCAGCACGTCATAGAGGGTGATGCGGCGCTCGGCGCGCGGCACGCCCAGGCCCGTCGAAGCATTGCCCTGAGGGTCCGAGTCGATGAGGAGCACACGCTCGCCGACGGCAGCGAGGGCCGTACCCAGGTTGATGGCGGTGGTGGTCTTGCCCACACCGCCCTTCTGGTTGGCGACGACGAGGACGCGGAGGGGGCGGACGGCTTCAGCGACGGGGGCCACGACCGGAACTCCGGATACGAAGGATGCGACCTCTACCATCGCTCAGACTGGGCAGGATATCCACCTCAAAATCCCATGATCTTGTGGCGTCTTCAATTTCAGCCACAACATCTTGACCTTTAAGGAACAATGCCCCCGCCCCTCTCCGGAAGTAGGGCTGGGCGTAACCAAGCAGTCGCACCAGGGGCGCGCAAGCCCTCGAGGTGACGATATCCACAGACAGGTCAAGCGCCTCGGCCCTGGCATTGTGGACGGTCGCGGCCAGACCAAGTTCCTGCGTCACCGCCTCGAGGAAGCGGCAGCGTTTGGCCATGCTTTCAACCAGGTGGACGTGAAAGCCCGGGCGATTCCGGCTGAGTATGGCCAGGACGATACCGGGAAGACCGGCCCCTGTACCCAGGTCCGCCCAGGTCAGGGCCTCGGGCGCAAGGGGGAGGAGTTGGGCCGAA
>CAIZKE010000312.1 GCA_903933475.1 uncultured Alphaproteobacteria bacterium
GCCTGGACGACCGGATGGAGACGGCGGAGTGGATGCGCCGGCGCAACGCCGCCGGCCTCCGCGAGCGTCGCCGCCCAAGGCCCTGAACGCCCTGAGTTTTCCGCGTCGCGAGCAGGCCCCCTCCCAGGGGATCTCGCGCCGCTACCCTGGTGACCCGGCGCGGACCTGGAGACCTCCAGCACCGCCGCCCCGGAGCGCCGAAACGACCTGAACCCTGAAACTGAAACCCCCGCCGGGCGTCGCCCGGAAAGGACCCCTTATGCCCAATTCCCTGCTTTCGGCCGCCACGGTTACCCGTGAGGCCCTCCGCGTCGACTGAGGCGCCTTCGCGGGGCGACCCGCGTCGAAGAACGATGTGAATTCGGTGAACCCCTAAACGCCGCCACGGCCCGAACGCCCCCTCCTGCGGGCCCCGCGGCGCATGGATACACCGAGCCAAGCCCGGCCCCGCAAGACGGGGGCGGGAAGGTGTAACGACTATCCCGGAAGGGAGTAGGGCCAAGCGGCCCGAAGCGCATCGCACCCCCCAAGGTCCACTGGGCCTGGTGGGTGATGAGATAGTCTGCTCTGCGGCGGAAACCCGCAGCGGCCCGAAAGGGCGGTCCCGGCCCAGCGACCCGGGACGAACATAAGGCCTGCACCAGAAACTGAACTTCGTCGGCACCGTCTCGCGGGAGTACGACGACCGCTTCGCCCGCCAGGGCGCCAAGGTCGGCGACACCCTGAAGGTCCGCCTGCCCAACCAGTACGCCGTGCGCACCGGTCCGGTCCTGGCGACCCAGGACACCAACGAGACCAGCGTCGAGCGGAAGGTCCAGACCCAGAAGGGGGTGGACCTGAACTTCACCAGCGTCGACCTGACCATGAGCCTGGACGACTTTTCCGACCGGGTCCTGGAGCCCGCCATGAGCGTGCTGGCCGCCTCCATCGAGGCGGACGCCATGACCATGTACCAGGACGTGGCCAACCAGGTGAACAGCCAGGGGGCGGCGGCCAGCTTCCAGAAGGTCCTCCTGGGCCGGAAGCTGCTGGTGGACAACCTGGCGCCCCTGGGCGGCCGGACGGCCAACCTGAACACCCAGGACAACATGGACCTGGTGGACGCCCTGAAGGGCCTGTTCAACGACTCCGACGCCGTGGCCAAGCAGTACCGCGAGGGCTACATGGGCCGCACGGCGGGGTTCGACTTCATGGAGAACACCCTGTGGCCGGCGCACCTTCGCGGCGGCGCGGCGGGCTACACGACCAACACCACCAGCGCCTCCCTGCCGGTAAGCCCCAACCCGGTGACCGCCATCACGGTGGCGGCGGGAACGGGGAGCCTGGCCAAGGGGGATGTCTTCACCCTCGCCGGGGTCATGCGGGTGCATCCGGAGACCAAGGCCAACACCGGGGTCCTGCAGCAGTTCGTGGTGACCCAGGCCCATACCGGGGGCGCCGGCGTGGTACAGATCTCGCCGGCCATCATCACCACCGGGCCGATGCAGACGGTGTGGGTGGCCCAGTCCAACACCGCCGCGGCGGTGACCGTGGCGGGGGTGGCCAACACCGCGCACGGCCTGTCCATGCTCTACCACAAGAGCGCCTTCGCCTTCGCCACGGCGGACCTGGTCATGCCCAAGGGCGTCGATTTCTCGGCGCGGCAGGTGTTCGACGGGATCTCGATGCGGATCGTGCGGCAGTACGACATCAACAGCGACAGGTTCCCCTGCCGGCTGGACGTCCTCTACGGCTACCGGACCCTGCGTCCGCAGCTGGCCTGCCGCCTGGCCTGTAACTGAGGCTGAAGGGCCCTCCCGCCTCCGGATGCGCTCCGGGGGCGGCGAGGGCCCGGCCCTCTTCTCTTCCTTCCTGGCCTTCCCGCCTTCCCCCCCTGACAGAGGAGACCCCCGCATGGGGCTCGCCACCTATGACGACCTGAAGGCGGCGGTGGCCGACTGGCTGGACCGCGAGGACCTGGCCGGCCGGACCGGCGACTTCATCACCCTGGCCGAGGCGCGGCTGAACCGGCTGATGGGCTTTTCGGGCCTGACGGTCCGGGTCGCCCTGGAGGCC
>CAIZKE010000313.1 GCA_903933475.1 uncultured Alphaproteobacteria bacterium
CCTGTCAAAGGGCTGGGTCTCGGCGCCCCGGGCGGTCTCCATGCGCCAGTGGGACCAGGCCCTTTGCACCGGGTCGCGCAGGAGGAGGACCAGGCGCACGCCTGGGCAGGTGGCGGCGATCCGTTCCAGCGCGCCGGGCCAGTAGATGTAGATGGGCGTGGCCTCGACGCGCACGCCGGGCCGGTCCGGAAAGTGGGCGGCGTAGGCGGCAAGGTCTGGCGTGGGAGCCGCCGGGTCCTCGACGTCGAAGACGTGGACCTCCTTGACGTCGGAGCGGACAAAGGCGGGATCGTCGCCCAGATAGTCGAACAGGGCGGTGGTGCCGGCCTTCTGGGCGCCGATGACGATGAGGTCGACGGGCCGTTCAGGCTTCATTGGCGCAAAGCTTCGGGCTAAGAGGAATTGCGCGCAGGCGGCGCGCCAGAGGGATGCAAAGCGTCTTGACCCAATCCGACAGTCCCGCGGCGGGCATGAAGGCAGTGATCCTGGCCGGCGGCCTGGGTACCCGGATCTCCGAGGAAAGCCACTTGCGGCCCAAGCCCATGATCGAGATCGGCGGCCGGCCGATCCTCTGGCACATCATGAAGCTGTACTCCCACTTCGGGGTCAGGGATTTCGTCATCTGCCTCGGCTACCGGGGCTACATGATCAAGGAGTATTTCGCCAACTACGTCCTGCACAATGCCGACCTCACCGTCGACCTAGCCAAGGGTTCGATGGAGTACCACGCCACCCACCATGAGCCCTGGCGGGTGACCCTGGTGGACACCGGGGCCGAGACCATGACCGGCGGAAGGCTGAAGCGGGTGGCGAGCTACCTGGAGCCCGGCCAGCCCTTCTTCTTCACCTATGGCGACGGGGTGGCGGACGTGGACATCGGCGCCCTGGCGGCCTTCCACAAGGCGCATGGGCGTCAGGCGACGGTGACGGCGGTCTCGCCCCCCGGGCGCTACGGGGCCCTGGACATCAATGAAGGCGCAGTGCGGCGCTTCGTGGAAAAGCCCCCCGGGGACGAGGGCCTGATCAACGGCGGCTTCTTCGTCCTCCAACCCGAGGTCGTGAGCCGGATCTCGGGCGATCCCATGCCCTGGGAGTCCGAGCCCCTGCAGGGCCTGGCCGCCGATGGCCAGCTCATGGCCTTTCCTCACCCGGGCTTCTGGACCGGCATGGACACCCTGCGCGACAAGAACAACCTCGAGGCCCTGTGGGCTTCGGGCCAGGCGCCCTGGAAGCTGTGGTCCTGACCCGCCCCGATCCCGCCTTCTGGGCCGAAAAACGTGTGCTCCTGACCGGGCACACCGGCTTCAAGGGTGGCTGGACGGCCATCTGGCTGGCGGTCCTGGGGGCGAAGGTGACGGGCCTGGCCCTGGCACCGGACACCGAGCCGGCCCTGTTCGACCTGGCCGGCGTGGGCGGGCTGGTGGAGTCCCGGATCGCCGACCTGCGCGACGCGACCGAGGTGGCCCAGAGCCTGATGGCCGCCGAGTTTGACCTGGTCCTGCACATGGCGGCCCAGCCCATTGTGCGCACCGCCATCGCCGACCCCGTCGCCACCTTTGCCGCCAACATCATGGGCACGGCCCACCTGCTGCAGGCCCTGCGCGACCGGCCGGGCCTGGCGGCGGTGCTGGTGGTGACCTCGGACAAGGTCTACGCCAACGCCGAGACGGGCCGGGCCTTCACCGAGGGCGACGCCCTTGGGGGCAAGGATCCCTATTCGGCCTCCAAGGCGGCGACGGAGATCGTCACGGCCTCCATGGCCCGCAGCTATTTCGACCGGGCCGGCGTGCCGGTGGCCACGGCCCGGGGCGGCAATGTCATCGGCGGCGGCGACTTCTCCCGGGACCGGATCGTGTCCGACATCGTCCGGGCGGCGGCGGCGGACGAGGCGGTGGTGCTGCGCCATCCCGAGGCCACCCGGCCCTGGCAGCATGTGCTGGACTGCGCCGCGGGCTATCTTGTCTTCCTGGAGCGCCTCGCGCAGGACCCGGCGACGCCCCGGGCCCTCAACTTCGGCCCGGCGCCGGGCGGGGCCGAGGTGACGGTGGGCGAGCTGGCCAGCCGGGCGACGGCAGCCCTCTCCGGCCAGCCCTGGCGGCATGAACCGGACCCGGGCTCGCTGGAGGCCAAGGCCCTGGGCATAGATGCCAGCCTGACCCGGAAGGTGCTGGGCTTTACGAGCCGGCTGGCCGCGCCCGAGGCCATTGACTGGAGCATGGAGTGGTACCGGCGGCAGGCGGCTGGCGAGCCCGCCCTGGCCCTGTGCCGCGAGCAGATCGCGCGCTATGAGGCCCTGCCATGACCGCTCCCGCCTGCCGATTCTGCCGCGCGCCCCTGACCCAGGACTTCCTGGACCTGGGCCTCCAGCCCCTGGCCAACGCCTACCTGACGCCCGAGCAGCTGGCGGCAGGGACCGAGAAGACCTATCCCCTGCGCACCCGGGTGTGCGGGTCCTGCTTCCTGGTCCAGGCGGATGATCCCGTGCCGGCGGGCGAGATCTTCGACGACGGCTACGCCTATTTCTCGTCCTATTCCGAGAGCTGGGTGGCCCACGCCAAGGCCTATGCCGAGGCCATGGCGAGGCGGTTCGGTCTGGGACCGGACGCCCGGGTCATCGAGGTGGCCAGCAATGACGGCTATCTGTTGCAGCACTTCGCAGCCCTGGGCGTGCCGGTGCTGGGCATCGAGCCCACGGCCAACACGGCGGCGGCGGCCCGGGACCGGGGCGTGCCCACCGAGGTGGTCTTCTTTCATGAGGCGACGGGTAAGGACCTGGCGGCCCGGGGCCTGACCGCCGACCTCATGGCTGCCAACAATGTGCTGGCCCACGTGCCGGACATTGGCGACTTCGTCGGCGGCTTCCGCCACGTGCTGAAGCCGGAGGGTGTGCTGACCTTCGAGTTCCCGCACCTGTTGAACCTGATCGAGCAGGTGCAGTTCGACACCATCTATCACGAGCACTTCTCCTACCTGTCCCTGCTGGCGGTGGAGACGGTGCTGCGGGCCAAGGGCCTGCGGCCCTTCGACGTGGAGCTGCTGACCACGCATGGCGGGTCGCTGCGGCTGTTCTGCTGCCGCGAAGACGCTTCCCATGCCGAGACCGAGGCCCTGAAGGCCCTGCGGGCCCGGGAGGCGGCGGCGGGCCTGGATCGTCTGGAGACCTACGGCGGCTTCACGGCGCGGGTGGAGGCTGTGCGGGCGGCCTTCCTGGCCTATCTGGCGCAGGCCAAGGCGGCAGGCCGGAAGGTGGCGGCCTATGGCGCGGCGGCCAAGGGCAACACCTTCCTGAACTTTGCCGGGGCCGGGGCGGACGACATCGTCGCCTGCTTCGACGCCAACCCGCACAAGCAGGGCCGGTTCCTGCCGGGCAGCCACATCCCCATCCTGGCACCCGACCAGATCGATGCGGTGCGGCCCGACGACCTGCTGATCCTGCCCTGGAACCTGCGCGAGGAGATCATGGCGCAGACGGGGCGGATCCGCGACTGGGGTGGCCGCTTCGTCACCGCCTCGCCCGAGCCGCGGACCTGGGACTGATGCGCTTTTCGCCCACCCCCATCGCCGGCGCCGTGGTGGTGGACATCGATCCCGTGCGGGACGAGCGGGGGGCCTTCGCCCGCCTCTTCTGCCCCCGGGCCTTCGCCGCCGCCGGCCATCCCTTCTCG
>CAIZKE010000314.1 GCA_903933475.1 uncultured Alphaproteobacteria bacterium
GGACGCGGACCTGGACCAGGTGGTGCGCGACCTCTCGGGCGCCGCCTTCGGCTCGGCCGGGGAGCGCTGCATGGCCCTTCCCGTCGTGGTGCCCGTGGGCGAGCGCACTGCCGACGCCCTGCGCGAGAAGCTGGTCGCCGAGATCGGCACGCTCAAGGTGGGGATCTCCACCGACGAGGGTGCCCACTATGGCCCGGTGGTCAACGCCGCCCACCGCAAGCGTGTGACTGACTACATCCAGACCGGGGTGGACGAGGGTGCCGAACTGGTCGTCGATGGCCGCGACTTCCGCCTGCAGGGCTATGAGAACGGCTTCTTCATCGGCCCCTCCTTCTTCGACCGGGTCACAGCGGGCATGAAGAGCTACCAGGACGAGATCTTCGGGCCGGTCCTGCAGATGGTCCGGGCCGACAGCTTCGAGTCTGCCCTGGCCCTGCCCTCGCAGCATCCCTACGGCAACGGGACCGCCATCTTCACCCGCAACGGGCGCGCCGCCCGGGAGTTCGCCTCCCGCGTGAACGTCGGCATGGTCGGCATCAACGTGCCGATCCCCGTGCCCCTGGCCTATCACACCTTCGGTGGCTGGAAGCGCTCGGCCTTCGGCGACGCCAACCAGCACGGCATGGACGGGGTGCGCTTCTACACCAAGGTCAAGACGGTGACGGCCCGCTGGCCGGACGGCGAGGTCTCCGACCAGGCCTTCGTCATCCCGACCATGCGCTGACCGAAGCGTTCTACGCCGCATGACCTCCGCCCTGGAAACGGCCTATGCCGCCCGTGTTTCGGCCGGCGACCTGCGGCCCGACCCCGCCCAGGCCGCCGGGCTGGCCAGCCTGGCCCGCCTGGAGGCCGAACTGGCGGCGGCGCGTCCCGGCGGCCTTTCGGGCCTGTTCCGGCGCCGGCCCGAGGCCGCGATGGGCATCTATCTCTGGGGGCCGGTGGGGCGGGGCAAGTCCATGCTCATGGACCTGTTCTTCGAGACCGTTCCTGCCGCCCGGAAGCGGCGCACCCATTTCCATGTCTTCATGCGCGAGGTCCACGAGCTCATAGGGGCCTGGCGCTCGGGCGATGCGGCGGCCCGCAAGGCGCGGTTTGGCCAGGTGCGGGGTGATGACCCGGTGCCGCCTGTCGCCGACCTGGTCGCCCGGGACGCCAGCCTGATCTGCTTCGACGAGTTCCAGGTTACGGACATTGCCGATGCCATGATCCTGGGGCGGCTGTTCGAGGCCCTGTTCGCCCGGGGCGTCACCCTGACCGCCACCTCCAACCGCCATCCTGACGACCTCTACCGGGATGGCATCAACCGCCAGCTCTTCCTGCCCTTCATCGCGCTCCTGAAGTCCCGGGTGGAGGTGGTGTCCGTCGCCGGACCCCACGACTACCGCCTCGACCGGCTAAGGGCGGCGGGGACCTGGTTCTCGCCCATCGACCCGGACAACCGCCGCACCTTCGATGCCCTGTGGCGCGACATGCTGGGCCCCGAGGCCGCCGAGGGGGAATCGATCGAGGTCATGGGCCGGCGGCTGGATTTCCCGATGGCGGCAGGCGGCCTGGTCCGTAGCGGGTTCGCCCGGCTCTGCGACGCCGCCCTGGGCCCCAACGACTACCTCGCCCTGGCCGAGCGCTTCCACACCGTCTTCCTGGAGGACCTGCCGCGGCTCAATCCGTCCCGGCGGGAGGCGGCGCGGCGGTTCGTCACCCTGGTCGACGCCCTCTATGAGGCCCGGACCCGCCTGATCGTCCTGGCCGAGGCCGATCCCGCCCGCCTCTACCCATCCGGTGACGGTGCCTTCGAATTCGAGCGCACCGCTTCGCGGCTCCAGGAGATGCGATCGGCAGACTGGCTCGCCGATCGATCCTGACTTGCCGCAACGGCAACCTATCAGATTGAAAAGCCTTCGTTGACACCCTGTGCTGTAGGCTTAAATGCAAGCAGCCGGCCCGGGGCGCGGGGGCGTCCGCCGGGGTCTGCCAGGACATGCCGATGACCACACCCGTTCGAGAGCGACCCCTATCGCCCCACCTTCAGGTGTGGCGCTGGCACCTGACCATGCTGACTTCGATTCTCCACAGGGCGACCGGATTGGCGCTCTATGCGGGGGCCATCCTCGTCGCCGGATGGGCCCTGGCCCTCGGCGCCGGGCCCGACGCCTACCCGGCCTACATGGACCTCCTGGCCTCGCCCCTGGGGCGGCTGGTCCTGGTCGGCCTGACCCTCTCGCTCTTCTACCATCTCGCCAACGGCGTCCGGCACCTGTTCTGGGACGCCGGGCTCGGCCTTTCTGTCATCACCTCGACCCAGTCCGGGATCATTGCCATGGCCTTCTCGGTGGTCGCGACGATCATCGTCTGGGCCATCGGCCTCGGCCAGGGAGGACCCCAGTGACTGATCTCAGAACCCCCCTGTCCCGCGCCCGCGGCCGGGGCGCCGCCGGGCATGGCGCCGCCCACTGGGTGGCCGAGCGGGTCAGCGCCGTCGCCCTGATCCCCCTGACCCTCTGGATGGTCTACGCCGCCCTTTCGATTTCCGCGGCCGGATACGCCGAAGCCGTCGCCTTCGTTTCCCACCCGGTGAATGCCGTCCTGATCCTCCTTGTCCTCATCGTGTCCGGCTGGCACATGCACGCCGGTGCCCAGGTGGTGGTCGAGGATTACTTCCACCGAACCCTCGGACGCTCGGCGCTTCTCTTGCTGAACCTGTTCGTCACCGTCCTCGTGACCGCCCTGGCGGTCTTCTCCGTCCTCAAGGTCGCGCTCGGAGGCGCTCTCTGACGTCATGGCCGCTTACGAATTTACCGATCACAAGTTCGACGTCATCGTCGTCGGCGCCGGCGGTTCCGGCCTCCGCGCCGCACTCGGCTGCGCCCAGGCGGGCCTGAAGACCGCCTGCATCACCAAGGTCTTCCCGACCCGCTCGCATACTGTGGCGGCCCAGGGCGGCATCTCGGCCAGCCTCGGCAATATGGGCGAGGATGACTGGCGCTGGCACATGTACGACACCGTCAAGGGGTCGGATTGGCTGGGCGACCAGGACGCCATCGAATACCTCTGCCGGAACGCTCCCGCGGCGGTCTACGAACTCGAGCACTGGGGCGTACCCTTCTCGCGCACCCCGGATGGCAAGATCTATCAGCGCGCCTTCGGCGGCATGACCCGTAACTTCGGCGAGGCCCCCATCCAGCGCACCTGCGCCGCGGCGGACCGCACGGGTCACGCCATGCTGCACACCATGTACGGCCAGTCCCTGGCCCACGACACCCAGTTCTTCATCGAGTATTTCGCCCTCGACCTGATCATGGACGAGGGCGTCTGCCGGGGTGTGACCGCCTGGAAGCTGGACGACGGCACCCTGCACCGTTTCCAGGGCCAGATGGTGATCCTGGCCACGGGCGGCTACGGCCGGGCCTACTTCTCGGCCACCAGCGCCCATACCTGCACCGGGGATGGCGGCGGCATGACCCTGCGCGCCGGACTGCCCCTGCAGGACATGGAGTTCGTCCAGTTCCACCCCACCGGTATCTACGGCGCCGGCTGCCTGATCACAGAGGGCGCCCGGGGCGAGGGCGGCTACCTGACCAATTCCGAGGGTGAACGCTTCATGTAGCGCTATGCGCCCAC
>CAIZKE010000315.1 GCA_903933475.1 uncultured Alphaproteobacteria bacterium
AGTTCCTTCCAGTCGGGAAGCAGCTCGGCGATGCCGCTGGGATCGATCACCGCGCCCGACAGGATATGGGCACCCACCTCGGATCCCTTCTCAAGGATCGCGACGGAAATCTCGGTTCCCGCAGCCTCCGCCATCTGCTTCAGGCGGATCGCGGCCGCCAGGCCCGATGGGCCGGCGCCGACGATGACCACGTCGTATTCCATCGCCTCACGTTCGAGGGTCTCGCTCATTTTGCGACCTCCGGTACGCCGGTCGCAACGCGCCCGGCCTTGTTCCCTTGAGGCCTTATCAATAGCTTGTGTCGGGTGGGTCAAGGGCGAATGGTGCCGGGCCTGTCGCCACCAGAGGAAATCCGCCGGAGATGAGCCGCCTGCTGGCAAGCACCGTCGCCGAAAGCCTGCTCGCCTTCTGGGCCGAGGCCGGGGTCGACTCTGTCCTGCTCGATGCGCCTCCCGACCGAATCGCCGAGGGCCAGAGGCCTCTTGCGCCCCGTCTGGCACCAGCGCCTGGGGTCAGGGGCGGAATGCCGGCGGCAGTGCCGGCACGACCACTGGCCATCGAGGCCGCCCGGCAGGCCGCTTCGGCCTGTGGGACCCTGGAGTCCCTGGCCGAGGCGATCGAGGCCTTCGAAGGCTGTCCCATCCGGTTCGAAGGTGCCGCGACCCGGTCGGTGTTTTCGCGCGGACCGGCGGATGCGCCAGTAGTTGTGATCGGCGAAGCCCCCGGGGCCGAGGAGGACCGGTCGGGGCGGCCCTTCGTGGGCAAGGCCGGGCAGATGCTCGACCGGATGCTGGGTGCCATCGGGCTGACCGACAGGGCCTTCATCACCAATACCGTTTTCTGGCGCGCCCCGGGGAACCGGACGCCGACCCCTGAGGAGCAACTGGCCTGCAAGCCCTTCGTCGAGCAGGCCATCCGCCTGGTCAGACCCCGGATGCTGTTGCTGGTCGGGGCTCCTGCCACCCGCTCCATGCTCGAGCAGGCTGAAGGGATCAATCGGATGCATGGCCGCTGGTTCGAATGGCGGACAACCGCGGGCGACCTGGAGCTGCCGGTCCTGCCGACCTTCCACCCCGCCTTCCTGATGCGGACCCCCTCGGCCAAGGCCATGGCCTGGGCGGACCTGAAGACCTTTGCCGAACGCCTGGACCGGCCCGGCCGGCCCTGAGGCGTCAGCCTGCGATCGCGAGCCGGGATGCGCCCCGGGAGGCCCTCGCCAGGCCCGCCTCCAGGCTGGTGCCGGCAGGCAGGTCCATCAGCCGGCGGCGAGATGCGACAAGACCGCGTGGAGACGCCAGGAAACCCAGGCCAGGCAGGGTTGGGCCCGTCAGGGCGAGTCCCTTCGACACGGCCTCGGTGCCCAGTTCCGCCAGGTTGCGACCCAGCCGGTCAAGCGCGAAGGCGTCCAGGCGAAGCCCGGGAGCAGCCAGGAGGATCAGGTCGCTGCGCGCCTGACGCACCGCCACGGCCAAGCCACCGGAGACCCGGCAAGCGCCCGCATCCTCGCAAAGGGCGATGAACTGCGGATCGTCCACCTCAGCCTCCAGGACGAGGACATCGCGAATGAGACCCTTGATGGCTCCCGGCACGAGATCGGACAGGAGGCCGGTAAGTTGGGCCGATTGGCCTCCCGAATGGGTGATGACGGACAGCATGCCCCCATGAGCCGGGAGCGGCGGGTCAGGTCAAGTGCGCGCCAGACTGGCGGGTGCTTCATGCGGCGGCGTGCTGCTAATGTCAGAACGGGATTGTCTTCTGAGGGAGAGACCCTTGAATCCGGTAGTGAGCCTCGCCTGTCGCCTGGTCTGCGGTCTGGCCGCCGGGCCGGGCTGAAGGTGCTCGCCATCGCCCCGATCGAACACCTGCTCTGAGGCTGGGGGTGTCGGCCCTCAGACGGCCTGCTTCAGGGCCTCTGCCAGCCGCTCTTCCTTCAGCTTCTCGGCGACAAGGAAGGCCAGTTCCAGGGCCTGCTCGCCGTTGAGTCGGGGATCGCAGTGGGTGTGATAGCGGTCGGCGAGTTCGCCCTCGGACAGGGCCCGCGCGCCACCCAGGCATTCCGTGACGTTCTGGCCGGTCATCTCGAGGTGGACGCCACCGGGATGAACACCCTCGGCTCGGCAGATCTCCACGAAGCTCTTCACTTCGGAGAGGATCCGGTCGAAGGGACGGGTCTTGTAACCGGTCGCTGCGGTCAGGGTGTTGCCGTGCATGGGATCGATGGCCCAGACCACCCGGGCACCGGCGGCACGGGTCGCCTTCAGGAGACCTGGCAGACGCCCGGCGATCTTGTCGTGGCCAAAACGACCGTAAAGCGTAAGCCGCCCGGGCTCGTTGTCAGGATTCAGGATGTCGATCAGGCGCAGGAGTTCATCCGCCTCAAGGGTCGGACCGACCTTCATGCCAATCGGATTCTTGATGCCCCGGAAGAACTCCAGGTGGGCGCCGTCAGCCTGGCGGGTACGCTCACCGATCCACAGCAGGTGGGCCGAGGTGTCGTACCAGTCGCCGGAGGTGGAATCGACGCGGGTCATAGCTTCCTCGAAGCCCAGCAGAAGGGCCTCGTGGGAGGTGAAGAATTCCACCCTGTGCAGGTCGGGATGGGTCTCGGGTGTCACGCCGATCGCCGCC
>CAIZKE010000316.1 GCA_903933475.1 uncultured Alphaproteobacteria bacterium
CTCCAGGTCGAGGACCGGAACCCCCTTGCAGACCCCACAGGACACCGCCGCCACCTGGTCGATCAGGGGGGAGCGGGGGATCATGCCCTCGCGCACCAGAAGGTCGGTCGCCTGCTTCAGCGCCACCCAGGCCCCGGTGATTGCGGCTGTCCGCGTGCCGCCGTCCGCCTGGATGACGTCGCAGTCGAGGGAGATCTGGCGTTCGCCCAGGGCCGCCATGTCGACCACGGCCCGGAGGGAGCGACCGATCAGCCTCTGGATTTCCTGGGTGCGGCCGGACTGCTTGCCTTCCGAGGCCTCGCGTCGGCCCCGGGTGTGGGTCGCTCGGGGCAGCATGCCGTATTCTGCGGTGACCCAGCCCTGTCCGCGACCCCGCAGGAAGGGCGGCACCCGCTCTTCGACGCTGGCGGTCACCAGGACCCGGGTGTGGCCGAAGCTGACCAGGCAGGACCCTTCCGCATAGCGATTCACGCCCGTCTCGAGAGTCACGATGCGGAGGCTGTCAATGGGCCGGTCAAAGGGGCGGGTTGCGGTCATGGAGAGGGTCTCGGCTTGTCGGCGGAAGGGAGGCCCCGGCACCTTGCGCCGGCGGGGTGGGTGCTTATCCTGTAACTCAGGGCCTGCGTCCATGCCCGACCGGAAGCGGGGACCTTAAGAGCGTGACCGGCCAGTTTCTCCCACGGGGTCCGACCCTAGCCGAACTCGACAGCCGCGCCCGCGACATCTTCCGCCGGGTGGTCGAGAGCTATCTTCAGACCGGCGAGCCGGTCGGTTCCCGTACCCTCTCCCGGGGGGGCATCCAGCTCTCGCCCGCCTCCATCCGCAACACCATGCAGGACCTGACCGAACTCGGCCTGCTGGGCGCCCCCCACATCAGCGCTGGGCGACTTCCCACCCATGCTGGCCTCCGCCTCTTTGTCGACGGTCTGATGGAATTGGGCGACGTAGCTGACGCAGATCGCCGGGAGATCGAAACGCGGCTGGCGGGACGCGGGCGTTCCGTCGAGGACATGCTCAACGAGGCCTCCATCCTCCTGTCCGGCCTGGCGGGGGGCGCAGGCATCGTCGTCACGCCTGTGCGGGAGGCCGGGGTCAAGCACGCGGAGTTCGTCTCCCTGGGTGCCGGCCAGGCCCTCGCGGTGATGGTCTTCGAGGATGGCGCGGTGGAAAACCGGCTCATGCAGCTCCCCCCGGGGGTGACGCCCTCGGCCCTCCAGGAGGCCGGAAACTTCCTCAATGCCCGGCTGAGAGGCAAGACCCTGGCCGAGGCGGGGCAGGACATCCGCCTCGAACTGGACCATGCCCGCCGGGAGCTGGATGTTGCCGCCGCCCGCCTCGTCGAGGAGGGCCTTGCGGTCTGGGGCGGCGGCGAGGGGCGCGACCGCTCCCTGATCGTTCGTGGCCGCGCCAACCTCCTGGCCGACAGCGACACCCTCGAGGATCTCGAGCGCGTGCGCATGCTGTTCGACGACCTGGAGCAGAAGGAGCAGCTGATCGGCCTGCTGGACGGCGTGAGCGAGGCTCAGGGCGTGAGGATCTTCATCGGCGCCGAGACCCGCCTGTTCTCGCTTTCAGGTTCCGCCGTCATCGCGGCACCCTATATGTCGGGCCAGAAGAAGCTCCTGGGTGCCATCGGCGTCATAGGCCCGACGCGACTGAACTACGCCCGGGTCATTCCGTTGGTGGACTATACGGCCCGGGTGCTGTCTCAGATGGCCGGGGTCTGAAGCCTGAGACGGCCGCCGCCCGCCGGGAAAGCGCATGAAAGGATGAATGAAATGTCCGACGATCCTACAGCCTCCGACGCTGGCCCCGAAGACGTGGACCTGGCCGAGGACGCCGCCTTCGACGCCTTCGACACCCTTTCGGCTGAGAACGCCGCCCTGAAGGAGCAGATCCTCCGTTACGCCGCCGATGCGGAGAACACCCGTCGCCGGGCCGAGCGCGAGGCCAACGACGCCCGGGCCTACGCCATCCAGAAGTTCGCCCGGGACCTCCTGGCGGTGGCGGACACCCTGGGCCGGGCCCTGGCCACGCCCCCTGCCGGCGAGGACGCGGCGGTCCGCAACTTCGTCGTCGGCGTCGAAATGACCCAGAAGGCCCTCCTGTCGGCCTTCGAGTCCAATGGACTGAAGACTGTCTCGCCCGCTGCGGGCGACCGGTTCGATCCGCACCATCACCAGGCCATGATGGAGCAGGAGAGCCCCGATCTCGCCCCCGGCGCGGTGATCCAGTGCCTGCAGCCCGGCTATGAGCTCCTGGGCCGCCTGGTCCGTCCCGCCATGGTCGTGGTCGCCGCCCGTAGCTCCGGCGGCGGGTCTTCCGAGGGCGACGGCCGGGGCGCCAACCTGGACACCCGGGCCTGACTGCGGACCCCTTTCCCAAGCCCAACAAATGATTAAAGTCGGAAGTCCACCTTGTGGGGCGGATTCGGCCTCGCCGTTCCTGTCCCCGGCTCACACCGGACCCAACTAATGAAGCTGACGATCGAGCGCGCCGCCCTCCTGAAAGCCTTGGGCCACGTCCAGAGCGCGGTGGAGCGCCGGAACACAATCCCGATCCTGTCCAACGTCCTGCTCTCTGCCGAGCGGGGCCGGCTCAGCTTCTCGGCCACTGACCTCGACATGGAGATCATCGACGAGGCCGAGGCCCGGGTCGAGCAGGCCGGCCAGGTCACCGCGCCCGCCCACACCCTCTACGAGATCGTGCGCAAGCTGCCCGAGGGCGCCGAGGTGACCCTGGCCTGGACGGGCGAGGACCCGCGCCTTTCGGTCTCGGCCGGGCGTTCGCGCTTCAGCCTGCCGGTCCTGCCGGCCGGCGACTTCCCGGTGATGTCCGCCGATGGCCTGTCCGGCCGGGTGGCCGTCGACGTGAACGACCTGATCCGGTTGATCGACCGGACCCGGTTCGCTATCTCCACCGAGGAGACCCGCTACTACCTGAACGGTCTCTACCTCCACACGGTCACGGAGGGGGGCGTCGCCCGGCTCCGCGCCGTCGCGACGGACGGCCATCGCCTGGCCCTGGCCGAGATGCCCGCCCCGGAGGGATCCGCCGGATCCCCCGGCGTGATCGTGCCCCGCAAGACCATTAGCGAGGCCCGCCGACTTCTCGATGACGCCGGCGAGACCGTTGACCTGGCGGTCAGCCCGCAGAAGGTGCGCTTCGACTTCGGCGGCGCTGCCCTGACCTCCAAGGTCATCGACGGCAGCTTCCCCGACTATGCCCGGGTGATCCCGCGGGACAACAACCGGGTGATGATGGTGGACAACCGCCTCTTCGCCCAGGCCGTGGACCGGGTCGCGACCATCTCCGCCGAGAAGAGCCGTTCCGTCCGCATGTCCATCGAGGCTGGCCGGCTGACCCTGACCGTCCGGAACATGGAGGCGGGTCAGGCGGTCGAGGAGCTCGAGATCGACTATGACGGCGAGGCCTTCGAACTGTCCTTCAACGCCCGCTACCTCTTGGACGTGACCGACCAGATCAGCGCCGAGCAGGCCGAATTCCGGTTCGGCGGACCCAACGACCCGGCCCTGGTGCTTGATCCGACCGATCCCGACGTCCGCTACGTCCTGATGCCCCTGCGGGTCTGATCCCGGTCATCGGCGCTCACCCCACCGGCGCGAACCGTCTATAGACTGTCGGCCGTGCGCTCGGTCCTGACACGCCTGTCCCTAACCGACTTCCGGTCCTACGACCGGGCGGAGCTGGAGCTCGACGGCCGCTCGGTCGTGCTCACCGGACCCAACGGGGCGGGCAAGACCAACATCCTGGAGGCCGTCTCCCTCCTGTCCCCCGGCCGGGGGCTCCGTAACGCCGCCCTTCCCGAGATCGGCCGCCGGGCGCCGGAGGAGACGGCTGGGCGTGCCTGGGCCGTCGCTGCCTGGCTCGAGGTGGGCGGCGAGGCGGTCCGCCTGGGCGTGGGCGCGGAGTCTCCCGGGGCGAGCCGCCGCACCGTGCGTCTTGAGGGCGAACCCGCCGCCCCGGCGCGCCTGACCGACCATGTCCGCCCGGCCTGGCTGACCCCTGCCCAGGACCGGCTCTTCCTCGAGGCTGCGGGGGAGCGACGCAGGTTCCTGGACCGGCTGGTCTTCGCCGCCGAGCCCGCCCACGCCGGCTTCGCCCAGGCCTATGAAAAGGCCCTGCGCGAGCGACTTCGCCTGCTCACCGACGGGCCCGCTGACCCGGTCTGGCTCGACGCCCTGGAGCGGCGTCTCGCCATCAGCGGTGCGCGCCTGGCCGAAGCCAGGGCGCTCACCCTGGCCGCCCTCCAGTCCGAGATCGATGCCCGGGGTGATCGGCCCTTCCCCCAGGCCAGAATTACCCCGCTCGGGGAGTGGGAGCGCCGCGCTGCAGAGGGCGAGACCGGCACCGTCCTGGAGCAGGCCCTGGCCTCGGCCCTGGCCGGGTCCCGGGGCCGGGACGCCGCCGCCGGACGGTCCCTGACCGGGCCGCACAGGGGTGACATGTCCGTGATCCACGCCGAACGGGGCCGCCCCGCCGCGGAGTGTTCCACCGGTGAGCAGAAGGCCCTGGTCCTGAACCTGGTACTTGCCCAGGCGGCGCGTCTTTCCCGTGCCGAATCAGCGCCGGCGCCTGTATTGTTACTGGATGAAGTCGCTGCGCACCTGGACCGCCGTCGGCGGGCCGCGCTGTTCGACGAAATCGAGGCGCTCGGGCTTCAGGCCTTCCTGACCGGAACGGACGACCCTCTCTTCGAGGACCTTGCGGGCCGCGCCCTCAGGATCCGGGTTGAGGGCTCCAGACTGGCTGTTGCGGACACTCCATGACCGACGAAACCCAGATCCCCACCGAAACTCCCGCCGAAACCCCCGAAGAGGCTGCCGCTGCCTATGGCGCGGATTCCATCAGGGTCCTCAAGGGGCTCGACGCCGTGCGCAAGCGGCCGGGCATGTACATCGGCGACACCGATGACGGCTCCGGCCTGCACCACATGGTCTACGAGGTGGTGGACAACGCCATCGACGAGGCCCTGGCTGGCCATGCGACGCGGGTCGAGGTGATCCTCAACGCCGACGGCTCGTGCACCGTCACCGACGACGGCCGGGGGATTCCCACCGACATCCACGAGGGTGAAGGCGTGTCGGCAGCCGAGGTCATCATGACCCAGCTCCATGCCGGCGGGAAGTTCGACCAGAATGCCTACAAGGTCTCGGGCGGCCTGCACGGCGTCGGTGTTTCGGTGGTCAACGCCCTGTCCGACTGGCTGAAGCTCAAGGTCCACCGGGGCGGGCGCGCCTATGAGATGATGTTCCGCCGGGGCGACGCCGTCTCGCCCCTGGAGCCGACCGGCCCCTCCCCCCTTCGGGCATCAGGCGAGTCCCTGACCGGCACGGAGGTCACCTTCCTGCCCTCGCTGGAGACCTTCGCCTTCATCGAGTTCGATCGCCGCACCCTCGAGCATCGCCTGCGCGAACTCGCCTTCCTCAATTCCGGGGTCCACATCCGTCTGTGCGACAACCGCGAGGCCGAGCCCTGGGAAGAGATTTTGCACTACGACGGGGGTGTTGAGGCCTTCGTACGCCACCTCGACAAGGCCAAGTCGTCCCTGATGAAGGCGCCGATCGTGGTGCGCGGCCGCCGGGACAGCGTGGAGATCGACCTCGCCCTGTGGTGGAACGAAAGTTACCACGAGAACGTCCTCTGCTTCACCAACAACATCCCCCAGAGGGACGGCGGCACCCACCTTGCCGCCTTCCGCTCGGCCCTCACCCGGATGATCACCGGCTATGCCGACTCCAGCGGGGCGGCCAAGCGCGAGAAGGTCAGCCTCTCCGGCGAGGACGCCCGCGAGGGCCTGACCTGCGTCCTGTCGGTCAAGGTTCCAGACCCCAAGTTCTCGTCCCAGACCAAGGAAAAGCTGGTTTCCTCTGAGGTGCGTCCCGCCGTCGAGGGCCTGGTGGGGGAGGGCCTCGCCAACTGGTTCGAGGAGCATCCCGCCGAGGGGCGGATGATCATCCACAAGATCGCTGAGGCCGCCGCCGCCCGCGAGGCCGCCCGCAAGGCCCGCGAGCTGACCCGGCGCAAGTCCGCCCTGGAGATCTCCTCCCTGCCCGGCAAGCTGGCCGACTGCCAGGAGAAGGATCCGGCCAAGTCCGAGGTCTTCCTTGTCGAGGGCGATTCCGCCGGTGGCTCCGCCAAGCAGGCGCGCAATCGCGAGAACCAGGCGGTCCTTCCCCTGCGCGGCAAGATCCTGAACGTCGAGCGGGCCCGGTTTGACCGGATGCTGGGCTCGGATCAGATCGGGACCCTGATCACCGCCCTCGGCGCGGGGATCGGGCGCGACGACTTCAACATCGAGAAGATTCGCTACCACAAGATCGTCATCATGACGGACGCCGACGTCGACGGCGCCCACATCCGGACCCTGCTGCTGACCTTCTTCTACCGGCAGATGCCCGAGGTGATCGAGCGCGGCTATCTCTACATCGCCCAGCCGCCCCTCTACAAAGCCTCCAAGGGCCGGGCGTTCCGCTACCTGAAGGATGACGCCGAGCTTGAGATCTACCTCACAGAGGAGGGTGTCGACGGCGCCTCCCTCGACCTGCCCTCGGGCGAACGTCTGACGGGGCAGGACCTTCTCGCCCTGGTCCAGACCTCCCGGGGGGCCCGGGCCAATATCGAGCGGCTGACGGCGCGGGCTCCGGCCTTCGCCATCGAGCAGGCGGCCCTGGCCGGACTGCTTGGCGAGGAGGGCGACCCCGCTGCAGCCGCCCGCCGCCTGGACCTCTATGCCGAAGAGGGCGACGGGCCCTGGACCGGCGAGACCTCGGCTGCCGGGGGCTATGCCTTCTCCCGCCGTCGCCGGGGCGTCACCGAGCGGGTGGTCCTCGACGACCTGCTGATCGGCGCCGCCGACGCCCGCCGTCTGGCGGAGCGTTCCCTGTCCCTCGCCGAGGTCTTCTCCGGCCCGGCGGTCTTCAGCCGGCGCGACCGCACCACGACCGTGCGCGGCCCCCTCGACCTGACTGCTGCCGTCATGGAAGCGGGCCGCCGGGGC
This sequence comes from uncultured Alphaproteobacteria bacterium, assembly GCA_903933475.1. GTDB lineage: Bacteria > Pseudomonadota > Alphaproteobacteria > Caulobacterales > Caulobacteraceae > Phenylobacterium. The sequence continues at coordinate 7,022 of CAIZKE010000316.1, forward strand.
CTGACGATCCAGCGCTACAAGGGCCTGGGCGAGATGAATCCCGACCAGCTTTGGGACACCACCCTCGATGCCAACGCCCGCACCCTCCTCCAGGTCCGGGTCGCCCACGCCGACGACGCCGACGACATGTTCACCCGCCTGATGGGCGACCTCGTCGAGCCGCGCCGGGAGTTCATCCAGGAAAACGCCCTCGACGCCGAGGTCGACGTCTGATCAGCCGCCCTCCGCCCAACGGGGGGCCTTTGCGAAGTCACCCTCGCGGAACGGCGTCTCGTTGAAGATGTAGGGGTAGTAGAACCGCCGGAGCCGCTCGTGGAAGGCCCGGATCCGGTCCTGGTAGGCGAGCTGGGCCGCGAGGTCCGTTCCGGCCATCCTGTGCAGGGTTGTCTGGACCCCCACCGCCGGGAGGACGAGACCGGTCCGGGCCGTCCAGGCGTCCCGGGACTCAAGCCCCCGCCGGTAGGCGAGGACCGGGTCGGCGACGCTCAGGTCCCCGAGGTGCTGGAAGGCATAGTACCATTTCCAGTGGAAGCCCGAGGTTACCGGCGGCGTGTTTCGCCATTCCGGGTGGACCCTGAAGAAGGCCGTCAAGGTGGCGTCCTTCGGCTTGTCCCAGCCGGCGTGGACGGCCTCGCGCTGGGCGAGGGTCAGCTCGACGCCCTGCCGGACCGGGTTGGCGCTGTTGATGACGATGTGCGCCAGGGCCGGCAGGACCAGGGTCAGGACCACCCAGGTCGCCGCCAGGACGGCTCCGTTGGCCACCGAGCTGCGACCCAGGGCACCGACGCCGAGGCAGACCAGGGTCCAGAAGGCGAGATAGAGGCCCGCGGCGGTCAGAAGCGCCAGGACTTCGGCGGCCTTCGCCCCCGACATCCCTGCGCCCACGGCGAACGGCGCGGCCACGGCGAGGAAGACCAGGCCAAGCCGCAGGCCCGCGCGATGCGCCCAGAGCCCCAACCGCGCCCCCGCCGCCTGCAGGGCCTGGAGTCTCCCCGCCTCGCGCTCTCCCGAGACCAGGTCGTGCATGAGCACGATGAGGATCAGCGGAGCGAGGAAGGTCAGGACGAAGGCCCAGTCAAAGCGTCCCGGCAGTGCCAGCTCCGCATTATAGTTCTCGCCCTCGTGGATCTGGCTCTCGAGCGCCAGGGCGCGGACCCGCAGCACATAGGGCGCCACGTCGCGCTGTCCGAGGGCGGCGAAGGCGAGGGCGGAGGGCCGGTCCCAAGTCGCATGGAAGGTGTAGTAGGCGGCGTTTCCTGCGTCGCCGTCCCTGGACACCCAGGCCGCCACAGCGGCCTCCTCGGCTGCCTGCAGGGGCTGGATCCGGGCGATGGTCTCGGTCTGGCGGCGGATCTCCAGGATTCCGGCGCCGACGCTGATGGCGGACAACAGGGCGAGCAGGGCCAAGGTGGGGCCCGCCAGCCTTTGGCGCAGGAAGATCCGCAGCTCCGGTCCCAGGCCGGTCATGCGCCCGCCCTTTCCAGGCGGCGGCTGGCCGCCCAGGCAAGGCCGGACGCCAGGGCTATCCAGGCGCCCAGAAGCAGCAGCCCGGGGGTCGAGGCCGCCAGGGACTCGGCGGTGGAGGCGGGCCGATAGACGAAGTCAGGCGTCTGGCGCCAGGCGCCCGGGTCGATCCGGACGCGGCGGCCGGCCCCAGGGTCGCTGTTGCGTTTGCTGTCGTCGGAGTAGGTCAGGCGCTCCGCCTGGAGGCGGTTCAGCCTCTGTACGATGGCGTAGCGGTAGGCTTCGGCCTGTCGCAGGAACCGCCTGTGACCCTCCAGATCCGTCCCGGAGGCGGCCATGGACAGGCTCCGCAACGCCAGGGTCGGGCTGATCCCTCCCAGGGCCAGGGCGAGACCAGACTGGTGCCTCTGGTCTGCGAACTGGCGCTCGGCGTACCTTTCGAAGAGGGCGGAGGTCAGCCTCTCTCCCTCAATGGCGATCAGGCCCCGGTAATTCACCGGCAGGTCCTCGATGCGCGTCACCCCGTAGGCCTTAAGGACCGAGGCGCGGAAGGCGGCGAAGTAGGGATCGTCGGGATTGTGGCTGTCGCCGATCTTCTTCAGGTCCCGCTGGATGGCGATGTCCGTTTCAAGCCGGGTCGGCTGAGGTGCCGCCAGAAGGGCGATGTCCGTGGCCAGCCGGGGGGCGAGGATCGCCGACAGGGCCCAGGCGGCGACAAGGGTGGCGAGGGCGGTGCGGCTGCTCGGCGCAAGGGCGGAGATCGAGGTGGTGGCCAGCACCCAGACCAGCAGGTAGGCCGCATAGCCCGCCGCCAGCATCAGGGCGGCGGCGGGGACCGCGCCCACGAAGACGGTGAGCCAGGCCAGGGCGGCCAGTGCCGGCGCCAGGATCAGCCCGGCGACCACCGACAGCGCTGCGGCCTTTCCCAGCACCACCTGGCCGGCCTTGACCCCTTGGGCAAAGTGCAGGTTCAGGCGGCCCGAATCCCGTTCCCGCGCAATGGCCCCAAAGCCCAGGAAGATCAGCACCAAAGGACCCAGCGCCTGGATCACGAAGGCGGGGGTCAGCTGGCCGAACCGGACCAGCAGGGAGGACTGCCGGACGTCTCCGAAGTTGGCGCTGTTCTGCCTGTGGCCCTCCAGGAACAGGGTGGACCCGGTGAAGGCGTCGACGCCGGGGTCGAAGCCCGCAAGGGCGGGCAGGGGGCGGAAGACGAAGTGTCCGTAGTGCACCATCCGGTGCGGGTGGCGGGCGGGCTGGCCGTCGAACTCCCGGTCCGCCTGGGCCTGGAAGCGGCTCCGGATCTCCTGGCTTTCCCGGCCCTGGGAGATGGCGGTCAGGGCGGCGACGGCGGACAGGGCGACCACCAGGGCGATGGCCAGCTGGGCGACCCGCGCCCGCGCCATGAGGCGCAGTTCGTTCGCGGCGATGCGCAGGACTGGACTCATCCGGCGGCGGCTTCGCCAAAGCGACGGTGAAGGGCCAGCACGTCCAGGCCTTCGCGGGCGGGTGCCTCCTCGACAATCCCGCCGCCCGCAAGAACGCCGATCCGGTCGGCGCAGTCCGCGGCGCCGAGGAGGTCGTGGGTCACCATCAGGATCGCGGCTCCCCGGGCGCGCAATCCGCCGACCAGTCGGTTGAAGTCCGCTGTTGCGACCGGGTCGAGGCCGGTCGTGGGTTCGTCCAGGAGCAGGACAGGGACCTCCCGCAGGAGGGCCATGGCGATCGCCACCTTCTGTCGCATGCCCTTTGAGAAGCCGCCCGTCCGCCGGGTCCGTGCCCCGGCCTGGAGTCCCGCCGCGTCCAGGGCCGCATCCATCTCTTCCCGGGAGGGTCGGGCACCGGACAGGCCCAGGAAGTAGGCGATATTCTCGTAGGCGCTGAGGGTCTCGTAGAGGGCGACGGTCTCCGGTAGGTAGGCGATCCGCCGGCGGACGGCGTCGGCCTGTGTCGCCGGGTCGAGACCCATCACCCGCACGGATCCTGAGGCGGGCCGCAGCAGGCCCATCAGGACGGCAAGGGTGGTCGACTTTCCGGCCCCGTTGCCGCCCAGCAGGGCGTAGACTTCACCGGCGTTCACCGACAGGCGCAGGTCCTTCAGTATGGGCGATCCGCCCCTGTCGACGCAGAGGTCGCGGACGTCAATGGCGGGTTCGGCGGCGGTCAGGTCCGGCATGTCAGTCTGATCCCTCGGTCCCGGCGCACTGTCAATGCTGTTATAACATAGCATTGACAGGCAGCATCCGGCGGCTAAGACGAAGATCGATACAATGTAACATCCCTGGGGGCCCCGGTGAACTCTGCATCCAAGTCGACCCTTCTCCTCGCCGCGGGCCTGGCCTCTATCGCCAGCGCCGCCCTGGCGGAAAGCGGCGCAAGCCTTTCCGAGGTCGTTGTCACGGGTCAGAGGCAGGCCTATCGAGGCCTGTTCACCCCGGAGGAGACGCCCCAGAGCCTGGCCATCATCTCGCAGCGCACACTGCAGGATAACAACATCACCGGTCTGACGGAGGCCCTGGACCTCAACGCCGGGGTCGCCCGGCAGAACAATTTCAGCGGCCTCTGGGACGCCTATGCGGTGCGCGGCTTCGCCGGGGACGAGAACCTGCCCAGCGGCTATCTCGTAAACGGCTTCAATGGCGGGCGCGGCTTCGGCGGACCCAGGGACGTCGCCGGCGTGGAGCGCATCGAGATCCTGAAAGGTCCCAACGCTGCCCTCTTCGGCCGCGGCGAGCCCGGAGGCACCGTGAACATCGTCACCCGCAAGGCCCGGTTCGGCGAGACCGGCGGCGCCGTGAGCGCCAGCCTTGGGGGCTACAGCGCCCGCCGGGCGGACGCTGACGTCAACCTCGCCGCCGGGGAGGTCTTCGGGGCCCGTCTGATCGGCTTCTACGACGAGGCCGAGAGCTTCCGGCGGACGGTCAGCACCGAGCGCTACGGCTTCCTGCCCTCCATCGGGTTCCGCCTGGGCGAGGATACGACCGTCACCTACGACCTTGAGGTCACCCGCCAGAAGGCGCCCTTCGACCGCGGCGTTCCGGCCATCGGCGGCGTCCTCGGCAAGGTGGACCGACGGACCTTCCTGGGCGAGCCCGGTGACGGCCCGGTCCAGGCGGACGCCACCGGGCAGCAGGTGGAAATCCAGCACGACTTCAGCCCCGCCTGGAGCCTCCTGCTGGGGGCCGGCTTCCGGACCACGAGCCTGTCGGGCTTCTCCACCGAAGCCGAGCTCGCCGCCTCGCGGCAGAAGCTGAATGTCGACGGCAAGTCCCTCTCCCGCCAGAGGCGTTTCCGGGACTACGAGGCCGACCACGCGGTCCTGCGGGGCGAGGTGTCCGGCGACTTCCAGGCCCTCGGCGTCCGCCACCGGCTCCTCGTGGGTGCCGATTTCGACCGCTTCGAGAACAGCCAGCTCTTCCTCCGGTTCCGGCCAGCGGCGGTGAGCGGCAACCCCTCCGACCAAGCCGCCAACATCATTGATGTCTTCGCCCCGGTCTATGGCCGGTTCCCGCTGCCGACCCCTAGCCCCCTCACCAACCGGCTGGACGTCCAGGAGGCTATCGGCCTCTACATCCAGGACCAGGTCACCCTGACCGACAGCCTTCAGGTCCGCTTCGGGCTGCGGTATGATGACTTCTCGCTGGAGAGCCTGAACCGGGCGACCGGCGTGTCCCAGAGCCGGTCGGAGAGCCGGGTCAGCCCACAGGTCGGGGTGGTCTGGAGCGCGATGCCATCCCTGTCCCTGTTCGCCGCCTATGGCGAAGGCTTCCGGTCGAACATCGGCGTCACGGCGAAGGGCGAGATCTTTGAGCCTGAGACCAGCCGGTCCTTCGAGGCCGGCCTCCGGTTCACCCTGCTGGACGGAGACCTGACCGGGACCCTAGCCTACTTCGACCTTCGCAAGACCCAGGTGCTCGCCGCCGACCCGGCGAATCCGGGCTTCTCCCTGCCCATCGGCAAGGCTGGCAGCCAGGGCCTGGAGTTCGACCTGAACGGCCGTCTCCCCGGCGGGGTCGAGGCCCTCCTGTCCTACGCCTACGTCGAGGCCGAAGCCCTGTCCGACGTCCTGGACCCAAACTTCTCCCTGCAGATCCGAAAGGGCGACCGGCTGATCAATATCCCCGCGCATACCGCCAACGCCCAGCTCGCCCGGGACTTCGACGTGGGCGGGACCGAGGTGCGGCTCGGCGCCGGCGTCCAGTATGTGGGCGAACGGCTCGGCGAGACCGGGACCCGGTTTGAGCTGCCCGCCTACACCCTCGGCCGGCTGTTCGGCTCCTGGCGCGCCACCGATCGTGTCGAGGTCTTCGGAGAGGTCCAGAACCTGTTCGACGAGACCTACTACACAAACAGCTTCGCCAGTCTCTGGGTCCAGCCGGGGACCCCGCGGACCGGATCGGTGGGCGTGCGGCTGCGGTTCTAGCCGTTTCCGTCGCCGGGCGGGGTCTGCCCCGCCACCAGGGCCAGCACTGCGGGGCCGTAGCGGGCGAGCTTGGTTTCGCCCACGCCGCTGACCCTGGAAAGCGCCGCGGCGTCAGCCGGGCGGGCGGTCGCGATCTCCGCCAGGGTGCGGTCGCTGAAGATCACGTAAGGAGGCGCCTTCTGACGCACGGCTTCGGCCCGACGCCAGGCGCGCAGGGTGGCGAAGATCTGGGGATCCCCCTCGAACTCCGCCCCGGGGCCGTCCCGGCGCCGTCGCCCGGGGGTCGTGGAGGCGTCTGCCCCTGCGCCCGGGTGACGCTGGACCAGGCGGCCTTCCACCCGTCGCTCGCCACGGTAGACCGCACGCACCGCATCCGCATCGCCCAGGCCGATGAGGGGCCGGCCCTCGTTCGGGTCCTCGCGCAGGAGGCCGTCGAAGATCAGCTGGTCGACCAGGCCCCGCCAGGCCCCGGCCGGAAGCTCTGCGCCCACCCCGAAGGTGCTCAGGCCGGCCTCGAAGGCCGAGGGCTCGCGTGTCTTGCCGAGGAGGTGCTCCACCAGCCGGCCGCGGCCATACCGCCCGCCCAGGCGGTGGGCGGCCGACAGCACCTTCTGGGCCTGGAGGGTCAGGTCCTCGGCCTTCGGGGGATCCAGGCAGTTGTCACAACGCCCGCAGTCGGCGACCGCCTGCTCGCCGAAATAGCGACGCACCGCCGCCGTGCGGCAGGTCCCTCCGTCCAGCAGGGCGTAGAGCTGGCGCACCTTGCGCACCTGCACCGCGCGCACCTCGTCGGAGAGGGCCTGGCCCTCCAACCGCCGCAGGGCCCAGGCCATGTCCGGAGCGCCGTAGAGGGTGATGCCTTCGGCGGGTTCGCCATCCCGACCGGCCCGGCCCACCTCCTGCCAGTAGGCCTCGATGGAGGCGGGGGGATCGGCGTGGATCACATAGCGGACGTCCGGCTTGTCCACCCCCATGCCGAAGGCGATGGTGGCTACCATGACGGCGGCGTCGGAAGCCAGGAACTCGGTGAGGCGCCGTTCGCGCAGGTCGCGGTCGAGGCCGGCGTGGTAGGCCATGGCCGGAAGGCCGGCGGCGCACAGCTCTGCGGCCAGGGCCTCGGTCCCGTCCCGGGAGCCGGCGTAGATCACTCCTGGCCGGTCCCGGCGGGCCGAGGCCAGCTCGAGCACCCGTTTGCGCCCCGTCCCGGCCTTGCGCTCGGCGGAAAGGGCCAACTCGGGCCGGTCGAAGGAGGCGACGAACTCCCGGGCCTCGCCCAGGTGAAGGCCCTCGCGGATGTCCTGCCGGGTCCGGGCATCGGCGGTGGCGGTCACTGCAAGGCGCGGGACCCCGGGGAAGACCTCCGCCAGCCGGCTCAGCAGGCGGTACTCGGGACGGAAGTCATGCCCCCACTGGCTGACGCAGTGCGCCTCGTCGATGGCGATGACGGAGAGGGGAATGCGCGACAGCCGCTCCAGCATCCAGGGCTGGAGCAGGCCCTCGGGCGAGACGTAGAGCAGGTCCAGGGTCCCGGCCTCGATCCGCGCCCAGGTGGCGGCGCGGTCCTCAGGCGAGGTAAGGGAGTCCAGCCGGGCGGCGGCGACCCCGGCCTGGATCAGGCCCGCCACCTGGTCGGCCATCAGGGCGATGAGGGGGCTGACCACCAGGCCAAGGCCGGGCCGCAGCAGGGCAGGGATCTGGTAGCAGACGCTCTTGCCCCCGCCCGTCGGCAGGACGGCCAGGGCCGGGCGCCCGGCCATCACTTCGGCGATCACCGGCGCCTGCAGGCCCCGGAAGCCGGCGTGTCCGAAGACACGGCGCAGGACCTCCTGCGCCTCCTGTTGCGAATCGTCGGACATCCCCCTCTATCGCCCGCCCTGACGTGACTGCGAAGGGGCAGACGGTGCGGGCTCCGCCCTATTCGGCGGCCAGGGCTACGGGGGCGTCCTGGGCGCCGCAGACCAGCCGTCCGGGCAGGGCACCGGTGGGCTCGCCGTCCCGGTAGGTGACCTGGCCAGCCACCAGGGTGGCGACATAGCCCCGGGCCCTCTGCAGCAGGCGCCGCCCGCCGCCGGGCAGGTCGTAGCCTACCGTGGGCGAATCCACGGCCAGCTTGTCGAAGTCGATGACGTTGAGGTCGGCCCTCAGGCCCGGCGCGAGCAGGCCCCTGTCGAGCAGGCCCACGGCCTCTGCGGTGGCCCGGGTCTGCAGGCGGACCATGTGCTCCAGGGGCAGGTGCGGCCCCCGGGTCCGGTCCCGGGCCCAGTGGGTCAGGTTGGTGGTGGGGAAGCTGCCGTCGCAGATCATGCCCACATGGGCACCGCCGTCCGACAGGCCTGCCACGCAGTCGGGATGGCGCAGCATGTCGTAGGCCGGGTCCAGCCCGCCGTCGGCATAGTTGAGGAAGGGCAGGTAGAGCATGCCCCTCCCGCCCCGGGCCATCATGTGCTCCAGGGCGACCTCTTCGGGCGCGACACCCCGGGCCGCGGCCAGGGCGGAGACGGTGTCCTGCCGGGTGGGCTCATAGTCCGGCGTCTCGGCCATCAGGAACATATTGTTCCAGTCCCGGGTCAGGCGCGAGGCGATGGCGGCGCTGCCTGGCGCCACGGCATCGTCCAGCAGGGCGGCCCGGAAGGAGGCATCGGCCAGGCGCGCCACCCTCTGCGCGAAGGGCAGGGTCGCCACGGACTTCCAGGCCTCGGTGTGGCTGAAGGGGTTGAGGGTCAGCTCGAAACCCAGCAGGACGCCCACCCCCCGGCCGGCCACCTGGGCCCGCATGGGCAGCCCATCGGCGGTGGCGGCGGAGAGGGCGGCCAGGAGGTCGCGCCAGGCGTTGGGCGCCTTCGGCCCCTGCAGCAGGCTGAAGGACAAGGGCCGGCCCGAGGCTTCCACCAGCCGGCGCATCAGGCCGAACTCGGCCTGGGGATCGGCGAAGTCGGAGACGAATTGCAGTACGCCGCGCCCGGCGGCCTTCAGCCCCAGGGCTATGCCCATCAGCTCGTCCTCGGCGGCGGTGAGGGTGGGCGTCGGCTGGCCGTCGGAGGTGCGGTGGTTGAGGGTGCGCGAGGTGGAGAAGCCCAGGGCGCCGGCCTCCATGGCGCGCTTGGCCAGGGCCGACATGGCGGCGATGTCGGCGGGGCTGGCCGGCTCGCGGTTGGCCCCCCGCTCGCCCATGACGAAGACCCGCAGGGCCGCGTGCGGCAACTGGGCACCGACATCGAGGTCATAGGCCCGGCCAGACAGGGACTGAAGATAGTCGGGAAAGCTCTCCCAGTTCCAGGGCAGGCCCGCGGCCAGGACCGGATGGGGAATGTCCTCCACCCCCTCCATCAGCCGGATCAGCCGGTCGTGGTCCTCGGGCCGGCAGGGGGCGAAGCCGACCCCGCAATTGCCCATGACGGCGGTGGTGACCCCGTGCCAGGCCGACGGAGTCAGCCGGCTGTCCCAGGTGACCTGGCCATCATAGTGCGTGTGGATGTCGACGAAGCCGGGGGTGACGATCTGGCCCCGGGCGTCGATCTCCTCGACGCCCGAGCCGGCGATGTGGCCCACGGCGGCGATCCGCCCGTCCTTCACCGCTACGTCGGCCTCGCGGCCCGGTGCCCCGGAGCCATCGATCACGGTCCCGCCGCGGATCACCAGGTCGTAGGCGCGTTCCCGTCCAGCCATGACGTCTCCTCCGTCGCGGTCCCCGCCGCTGTGGAGAGTTGAGGCCCTGTCAGGCCCCTAGGTCAAGACGCAGCACGGAGTTCCGGATTCATGCCTCACTGTTCCGCTGCGGATTACCAGTTAAAGACGGGGGGCCAAGTGTAGGGGGAGGTGAGTGGAATGCCCTTCGAAGGCGGCTTGTGGGGGGTCGGTCCGACGGGCGGTGCGGCAGGCGCTGGGGACGCGTAGCAGATCGCCATAGAGACACTATAATCCGTGTACGCTTCCATCATGCAGCGGCTATATGCTAGGCCCACCTTTCCCGTGCACGCCGCAACAAGACGAGCGTGGGCCGATTTGGCCAGCACTATGCACTCGGCCTGGGTCAAAACGGTCGCCGCACGTGCCTCAAAACCGACGCTGGTTACAGCCATTGCGGCTGCGATTCCGATTGCGATTTTTACAGACTTCATACTTCACGCCCTTCAGCTTGTGGAATCAAGAACCCTAGTTAAATCGCAGCAGCGCAAAGGCCCAATGATAATTTGGGCCCCAGGCTTACAATCTTCATCTGCGGTTCCCGCCGCGACGGAGAGTTGAGGGCCTGTCAGGCCCCTAGATCAAGACGCAGCATGGCGTCCCGGATTCATCCCTCAATGTTCCGCCGCGGATTACCAATTAAAGCGTACGGGGGGGCCATTTGGGCTGGGGTTTGGGTCCGGGCATGGGAAAGGGGTTCTGCGGTGGGACGGGCGGTCCGTAGGGCGGTGCGACGGTCGGTGGGGTTGCGTTGCAAATAGCCATAGACACATGATAATCTACGTACTCGCGATACATGCAGTCGGCGTATGCGAGGCCGGACATTTTCATGCACGCGGCAACACGCAAAGTGTGGGTACGTGTTGCCAGCGCTACGCACTCCTCCCGGGTCAAAACGGTCTTTGCACGCGCCTCGAAACCGACGCTGGTTACAGCCATCGCGGCTGCGATTCCGATTGCCATTCGTGAAGACTTCATACTGCGCGCCCTTCAGCTTGAGGATCTAAGACTCCTATTCAGATCGCAGGCGCGCGACAGCCCGATGACAGTTGAGCCCCCAGCCTTACAATTTTCATCCTCAAGCCCATCTCATGCGCAAGCTTGCTCATCAGGAGACCCTCCCCATGCTGACGTCCACGACCCCCACCATCGCTGGCCGCGAGATCACCGAGACCCTCGGCGTGGTGACTGGCGAGGCCATCGTCGGGGCCAACATCTTTCGCGACCTGCTGGCCGGGATCACCGACATCGTCGGCGGTCGCTCGCGGGCCTATGAATCGGCCCTCAGGGACGCCCGGGAGATCGCCCTGAAGGAGATGGGCGACGAGGCTCGCAGCAAGGGCGGCGACGCCGTGGTGGGCGTCGACCTGGACTACGAGACCCTGGGCTCGGGCAGCATGCTGATGGTCACGGCCACCGGTACCGCGGTGCGGCTGGGTTAGGGGCCTCCCCCCATCGCCACCGTTCTGCCCGGCACCTATGCTGGGCCCATGAGTCGGGGGTCAGATGGGATTGGGTTTCCTGGAATTCTTTGCGGGCGGGGGGATGGCGCGGCTGGGGCTGGGGCCGGGATGGTCCTGCCTGTTCGCCAACGACTTCGACCCGGTGAAGGGGGCGGCCTACCGGGCCAACTTCCCTGACGCGGGCGCCCACGTCTCCGGCGAAGATGTCTGGAAGCTTTCAGCACCGGACCTGCCGGGGCCGGCGGACCTGGCCTGGGCCTCCTCGCCCTGCCAGGACTTCAGCCTGGCCGGTGGCCGGGCGGGGCTGTCGGGAGGGCGGTCCTCGGCCTTTTTCGGCTTCTGGCGGCTCATGGAGGCCCTGGATGATGCTGGGCGGGCGCCGCGCCTGATCGTGGTGGAGAATGTGGTGGGCCTGCTCACCTCGCGGGGCGGGGCGGACTTCGCCGCCCTCTGCGGGGCCCTGGCGGGACGCGGCTATCGGGTGGGTGCCCTGGAGGCCGACGCCGCGGACTTCACCCCCCAGTCCCGCCCGCGCCTGTTCGTCGTCGCCTTCCGGGACGAGCCACCGGCGCACCTCTGCGGTGGCGGGGCCTTCGTCACCCCGGCGGTGGGCCGGGCCCGGGACCGGCTGGAGGGGGCGGCGCGCGCCGCCTGGACCGACTGGTCCCCCCGGGCGCCAGCGGGCCGCAACACCCGCCTGGCGGACCTGCTCGAGCCCGATGACCGGGTTCCGTGGAACCCGCCCGACCTGACCCGCCGTCTGGTCGCCATGATGTCGCCCGTGCAGGCGGCGCGGCTGGAGGCCCTGAAGGCGGCAGGCGGGCGGCATGTGGGCGCCTTCTTCCGCCGCACCCGGCGCGAGGACGGGCAAAGCGTGCAGAGGGCCGAGGCCCGGTTTGACGGCCTGGCTGGATGCCTGCGCACCCCCCGGGGCGGATCCTCCCGCCAGTCGGTGATCGTCATCGAGGATGGCGTTGTGCGAACCCGCCTGCTGGCGCCCCGGGAGGCGGCACGGCTGATGGGCCTGCCCGAGGCCTATGTCCTGCCCCGGGGCGTGTCGGCAGCCCTGCACGTGGTTGGGGACGGGGTCTGCGTTCCCACCGTCCGCTGGCTGGCCGACACCCTGCTGGAGCCTCTGCTGGAGGCCCTTCCGCCGTCCTGGGTTTAGAATTCCTGAGCTAGTGCCCCGAAAACCCGCCTTCCCAAAGCCGCGCGGGCGCCTGAAGGTCGATATTCAACTTCCCGGAGCCTTTGCCATGGTTGAATCCGCTTACGACGCCGCCCGCTATCGCCGCGCCGGCCGGGGCAAGGTCTATGAGTCCATCCTCGACACCATCGGCGATACGCCCCTGGTGGCCCTTCCCAACCTGACCCGGGCCCTGAAGCCCAAGGCGCGGGTCCTGGCCAAGCTGGAGTTCTTCAACCCCATCGCCTCGGTAAAGGACCGGATCGGCGTCTCGCTGATCGAGAACCTGGAGGCCCAGGGCCTGCTTAAGCCGGGCGCTACCCTGGTCGAGCCCACCAGCGGCAATACTGGCATTTCCCTGGCCTTCGTGGCCGCCTCCAAGGGCTACAAGCTGATCCTCTGCATGCCTGAGAGCATGTCCATCGAGCGCCGCAAGATGCTGCTCCTGCTGGGTGCCCAGCTGGAGCTGACCCCGGCTGAGCGGGGCATGGCCGGTGCTGTTGCTCGAGCCAAGGAACTGGTGGCGGCTATTCCGGGTGCGGTCCTGCCCCAGCAGTTCGACAATACTGCA
>CAIZKE010000317.1 GCA_903933475.1 uncultured Alphaproteobacteria bacterium
CCCGCCGGGGCCCGGAAGAGCTCGGGGGGCGGATGCCCATAGAGCAGGACGGGAGGCTCCATCGCCCGCGTCAGCCCCGTTCCCGGGTGCGGGCGAAGCTGACCGATGGGTAGCGCTCGGCGACATAGCCGGTCTCCCACCCTGACTTCGATAGAAAGACCGGCCGGGCGTCGATGTCATCGGCCATGGCGGAGCGGTAGGCGGCCGTGAAGGCGGAGATGTCGGCGTCCGTGCCGGAGATCCAGCGGGCTTCGGCATAGGGGCTGGCCTCGAAGATCACGTCCAGCTGGTACTCGCTGGCCAGGCGATCAGCCATGACCTCGAACTGCAGCTGTCCAACCGCGCCGACGACGAAGTCCGATCCGATGAGGGGGCGGAACAGCTGGGTCACCCCCTCTTCCGCCAGGCCCTCGAGAGCCCGCCGAAGGTGCTTGGCCTTCAGGGGGTCCTTAACCCGCACCCTCTGGAGGATTTCCGGAGCGAAATTGGGGAGGCCGGCGAACCGCAGGGTGCCGCCTTCCGAGAGGCTGTCGCCCACTCGCAGGACGCCGTGGTTCGGGATGCCGATCACGTCGCCAGCAAACGCCTCCTCAGCCAGTTCCCGGTCAGAGGCGAAGAACATGATCGGGGCATTGACCGAGAGCTGGCGGCCGGTGTTCTGGACCTTCAGCTTCATGCCCCTCTGGAAGCGGCCCGAGCACAACCTGAGGAAGGCGATCCGGTCGCGGTGGTTGGGATCCATGTTGGCCTGGACCTTGAAGACAAAACCACTGACCTCGGGATCGCCGGGAGCCACCTGGGTCTCCTCACCGGACCTTGCGGCCACCACGGACCTGGGCGGCGGGGCATAGGCGCCCAGGCCTTCCAGCAGCTGGACGACCCCGAACCGCCTGAGGGCAGAACCGAAGAAGACCGGGGTCATGTGTCCCTCCAGGAAGGACTGGACTTCGAAGGGCGGGGCGGCACCCTGCACGAGTTCGGCGCTTTCCTTCAGCTCCTCCAGGTCCCGGGGTTCGAGGTAAGCCTCCATTGCGGGGTCATCGACGGGTACGGGCGAGGGGTGACCGGACAGATCGCGCTCGGCTGACGAGCGCTCGAACGGGAGGAATCGTCGGGTCCTGAGGTCCAGCATCCCCCGGAACCGACCGCCAGACCCTGCAGGCCAGTAGAGGGGCGCAGGGTCGAGGGCGAGCTTGGAGGCGATCTCGTCGAGCAATTCCAGCGGGTCCTGGGCCTCCCGATCCATCTTGTTGATGAAGGTGACGATGGGGATATCCCGCAGGCGACAGACCTCGAACAGCTTCAGGGTCTGGGGCTCGATACCCTTGGCGGCGTCCAGAACCATCACCGCCGCATCGGCGGCGGTCAGGGTGCGGTAGGTGTCCTCCGAAAAGTCCTCGTGACCCGGCGTGTCCAGCAGGTTGAACATGAGGCCATCATGGTCGAACGTCATGACGCTCGCCGAGACGGAGATGCCGCGCTCGCGTTCAATCTTCATCCAGTCCGAACGCGTGCGGCGATTCTCACCCCGGGCGCGGACCTGTCCTGCGGCCCGGATGGCGCCACCCGCAAGAAGCAGGTTCTCGGTCAGGGTCGTCTTGCCGGCGTCAGGGTGCGAGATGATCGCGAAGGTGCGGCGGCGGGCGGCCTCGGCGGCGGGGAGTTGGCTCATGGCGCGGAGGTAGCCTGCGGGCCGGTCCGGCGCAATTCGCGCGTCAGGCCTGGGTGCGGTTTCCCAGCTTGTTCCAGACTTCCTTGTTGGCCCATCCGGCGGATCGCTGGGCCTCCTGCAAACTTAACAGCTGCGCGAGCATGTCGAAGCCCACGGCGCAGTAGCGGACCGTAACGTCGCGGGGGTTGCAGCCCTGATGGGGCGGTTTGAAGAGCAGGGCGTTGATCTCGGGCTGCTTGGTCATGGCGAGGGCGGCGAGTCTCCGGGCCTGCAGGGGCTGCCGGAGGTGAAGCTCGGGGTCCTCGGCAAAGAGTTCCTGGCCAAGCACCAGGACCTGAGGAAGGGTGATTTCGCGGGTGTTAAGGCCAATCAGGTCGCCGACCAGGGCCTGCGTCTCAAACTGCATCACCCAGTCATTCATCAGGAAAAGCAAGTCTGCATCTCCCATGGAATCGGGACCCCCGACAGCCGGGGATACAAAGTGAAGGCTCACAAATTATGACCTCTGGAGAGAAGAATCCAGAGGCTGTTCAGTCCTCTTCGACAGGCTCTGTTAGAAAGTGACGCCCCTGGGGGTCATCAAGCTCAACAACCCAGAGATCCGGGTCGATCCGACGCGCACGAGCGATGTAGGCGTCGATTTCCACTTCGACCTCGGACGCCGCTGGCCGCATCCAGACCGTCTCACCGTCAGCCCGGGTGGCTTCAGCATAGAGGCGCACGCGACCTACCCGGCGATTGAGCACCTTGACGAGCACGGATCCCGCCCGGGCGTCGCCCTTGTGGACGACCACGGCGCTTCCACCCCCGAGATCGACCCGGCGGATGAGGGCGGCGACCCAGATGTCCGTTGAGAATTTCAAGCATGCCCTCGCTGGGCTAGGGTGGGCCCCGCCGCCCGGGTCCAGGACCCGATCCCGCGAAAAACCTTGGAGTGGACGGTTCCATGCCCCATCCCGGATCGCTCTTCAATCCTCGCGCCCTGGCGCTGGCGGCCCTGGTAGGGCTTTCCCCGACCGCCGCTGGATCCGCACCCGCCGATGTCTACTACGAGCGCAGCCTGATGGCGGAGGCCGGAACCCGTTGCGGCCTGTTCGCACCCCAGGTCCACTCCGCCCTGGTTTCGGCACGCGAGCAGGCAAGGGGTGCCGCCCTGAGGGCAGGAAACCCGCCAAGGGACCTGCAGGCGACATTCGACCGCGCCCGCGCCCGCGCCCGCTCGGTTCCCTGTGACTCCCAGGACATTGTCATAGCGGCCCAGAGGGTCCGAAACGCCTTCGAGGGCTATGCCCGGCTGACCCGGCTCGACTTTCCGGGCGACCTCTACAGCTGGAAGGCGGACCGTTCCGTCAGCGCCCAGAAGGTCCTCTGGAGGCTGACACAGGATGTACAGCAGGGCGGTGACCGGATGCGCTTCGGCCTTGCGGGGCGCAGTGGCGCCGACAGTCTGATGGCAGTCGCACGGTTCTCTGCCGCTGAACCGCCCTATGCGGCGCGGATCGTCATGCGGAATCGCAGCCTGACGACGGGCGCCTACCTGGACTCCCGGGGCGAGAGCCTGCGGACCCTTCCACTGCCCCGGCGGATGCCGAAGTCAGGCCCCTACGAAGGCTACGTCGCCGAAGCCCGCTCACAGGCGGGAACGGACCTGTTGCCACCCGGCGTCCAGGCTGGCTGGGCCTTTCGGTTCCCAGCCCAGGCGGCGGCGGCGATGGCCGACCTCGATCCCCGCGAGTCGATACAGGTGGA
>CAIZKE010000318.1 GCA_903933475.1 uncultured Alphaproteobacteria bacterium
GGCCGGGATGGTAGTGGAACACGACGCCGGGTGGCGCCGGGCCGCCCCAGCCCCGGTCATCGCGGAGTACGGCCCACAGGTAACCGGTCTTCGTCGTGCCCCGGCCGGGGTCCAGAACCGGGGCGGTCGTCTCATCGACATAGAGTCTCGAGCTTCCGTTCTTCAGCAACACCGCCATGCGCTCCACCACCGGTGCGATCAGGGCGCCCGTCCGGCCCATCCAGTCAGCCAGCACCGAGCGGTCGATCGGTACCCCGTGACGGGCCATGACCATGGCCTGACGGTTCAGCGGCATGTGCTCGGAATGTTTCGCCACCGCGATATGCGCCAGCAGCGCCTCGGTCGGCCAGCTGCCCTCCAGCAGACGGGCGGGGACGGCGGCCTGAAGCACCGCTGTCCGGCCCTTGGGGCAGGCATAGCGGGGGCGGATGGTCACGACGACCTGGTAGCGCGCCGGGATGATGTCGAGACGCTCCGAGCGGTCCTCGCCGATCCTGACCATGTCGCCACAGCCGCAGGGGCAGGCAATGCTCTCAGGCTCGATGACCTGCTCGACGCGCGGCAGGTTGTCGGGAAGCTTGCGCTCCTTGCGGGGCTTGCGCGGTTTTTTGTCCTTATCCGCCTGTGCGGCTTCGATTTGCTTCTCGACCGCTGCGATCTGTTCCTGGGTCTCGGCAATGGCGGTCTCAATGTCCTCGAGCGCGAGCTGCAGCTGGTCGGGATGGAGCTTCTCGGACTTCGGCCCGAACTTTGCCCGGCGGTACTGCCCGACCTGGCCTTCCAGCTTTTCGATGAGCTCCTTGAGCGTGGCGATCAGGCCTTCCTTCTCCGACACAACTGCCTCCTGGTGGAGGCGTGCCGCGCGCTCGATGATGGTTTCCATCCGCGACGCCTCAAGTGCCGCCTGCTGGGCCTCGAAGGCCTTCAGCACCTCCGGCGGAAGGCCAGGAAAGCGGTTGATGTCGAAGGGCGAAGACATGCCAATGCATACGCAGCACGGCGGCGGGAGACCAAGTCCCAGAGCAAGAATATGCTCTCCGAGTCATCCTGCCGCAGCAGGAGGCTGAACCTGCCGCGCCATCACGCGGCGCCAGTCGAGGCCCTCGAACAAGGCCTCGGCCTGGGCCCGGGAAAGCGTCATCACGCCATCCTGAATCGCGGGCCATGCGAAGCCACTGACCTCAAGAACTTTGTAAACCAGCACAAGGCCTGTTCCATCCCACGCCAGGGCTTTCAGACGGTCGCCGCGTTTCGACCTGAAGATCACTGTGACACCCGAATAGGGATCGAGCTTCAGCACGTTCTGCACGATCAGCGCCAAAGCCTGATGGCCGCAGCGAAAGTCGACAGGCCGCGTGGCAACCAGGATCGGCAGCCGCTGCCCGGCGACAATCACGATGCGCTCCGCAGCGCCCGCACCAATGCCATGACCCGATCATCCGTAATATCGCCCGGCACCCGCATCATCACGCCGCCCCCGAATTCGATCGTGATGCCCCCGTCAGCGGGCCTCTTGTCTTCCTCTTCAGCGGCCACCATCACCGGCACGAAGGCAGGTTCCATGTCTCTTTCCTTGACAACACCCGCCATCATCTCCGCGGGCAAGGCCAGCAGGCCCTGCCGTGCCTGCCGGCGCCAGTCCGAAAGCTGGTGTGAAGCCAAGCCATGACGGCGCGCGATATCCGCCACCCGCACACCCGGCTGAAAGCTCTCCGCAACAATCCGGGCTTTCACGTCATCCGGCCAGCGCCGGTAACCCC
>CAIZKE010000319.1 GCA_903933475.1 uncultured Alphaproteobacteria bacterium
CCCCCGGCGAGTCCGTGGGGATCCGGACGAGCCTGTCGCCCAGGATCGACAGGGCCTCCCGGGCGCCGGCGTCGCCACTCGCCCGGGCCAGCTCGGGAATGAGGGTTGCGGAGAACAGGACCGGGTGCCCACGCCGGCCCTGGTGCTCGGGTGCCGCCGCCGGAGCGCCAGCGGCCAGGGCCTCGGCGAGGCCGGCCAAAACGTCGTGCGGGATCCCCGGCATGTCCCCCAGGAAGACGAAGACGCCCTTCAGGCCCAAGGGTAGGGCCGAGGCACCGGTCCTGAGCGAGGCGCCCATGCCTTCGGCGTGATCCTCGGCGTGGACGATCCTCAGACGGGCACCGGCCTGCCGGTCCTGGCCCCAGTCCCGGACGGCTTCCGCCACCGGCCCCGCGTCTGCCCCGGTAACGACCACGATCGGGTCGGAGCCGCTGGCCAGGGCCGCATCGAGGGCGCCCTCGACCAGGGGCCTTCCCCGCCACCTGGCCAGAAGCTTGCCGCCGCCGAACCGGCGTCCGGCGCCTGCGGCGAGCACGATGGCTGCGTATCCTGGCCGCCCCTGCGCCTGCGCCCCTGTCATGTTCCGTAATCCCCGCTTATGTTGGTCTGGCATGACGCCCCTCGACACAGCGCCCGCCGTCCGGTCCCGGCCCCTCCTGGTGGACGGTTTTGGCCGCACCGTCACCTATCTGAGGGTGTCGGTGACGGACCGCTGCGACCTTCGCTGCGTCTACTGCATGTCCGAGCATATGACCTTTCTGCCCAAGGCGCAGGTCCTGACCCTCGAGGAACTCGAGCGGCTCACGGGTGCCTTTATCGACCTCGGGGTCCGCAAGGTCCGGATCACTGGTGGCGAGCCCCTGGTGCGCAAGGGGGTGATGGACCTGTTCCGCGCCCTGTCCCGGCGCATGGGTCCGCAGGGTCTGGACGAACTGACACTGACGACAAACGGAACCCGCCTGGCCGAGTTCGCCGGGCCGCTCTACGAGGCGGGCGTCCGGCGGGTCAACGTGTCCGTCGACACCCTGGACCCGGAGCGCTTCCGCCGTCTGACCCGGGGCGGGGACCTCGGGCGTGTTCTCGCCGGGCTCGAGGCGGCCCGGGCCGCTGGCCTGTCGGTGAAGATCAACGCCGTCGCCCTCCAGGACGACAACGCCGCCGACCTGCCCGACCTGATCGCCTGGGCCCACGGTCAGGGCTTTGACGCCACCCTGATCGAGGCCATGCCCATGGGCGAGATCGACGTGGATCGCACAGACCAGTTCCTGTCCCTGAAGACAGTGCGGGAAGGTCTCGAAAGCTTCTGGACCCTCGAGGACCTCGACCTGACCACCGGCGGGCCTGCGCGCTATGTGCGGGTTGCGGAGACCGGCGGTCGCCTCGGGTTCATCACGCCGATGAGCCACAATTTCTGCGAGCTCTGTAACCGGGTCCGGCTGACCTGCACCGGCACCCTGCACACCTGCCTGGGCCGGGAGGACGCCAGCGACCTGCGCGCCGTCCTGCGCGCCGGTGCCGGCGATGCGGAGCTGTACGACGCCATCCGGGCCGCCATCGGCGACAAGCCCCAGGGCCACGACTTCCACATCGGTCGAGACGCTCCGCCATCGGTGCAGCGCCACATGTCGACCACGGGGGGCTGAGGGTGGCCAGGGTGCTCCTGTTCGGGCGGCTCGCCGACCTCGCCGGCTGGCGGGAGCGCGAGATCCCTGCGGCCAGCCTGGCGGCCCTGAGGGGGATTCTCGCCGCCGAGGATCCTGCCCTCTTCGAGGCCCTGCAGGCGCCCGCCGTCCGGACGGCCGTGGACCAGACGCTGGTGAACCTGGACGTGGCCCTGCGCCCCGACTCCGAGGTCGCCTTTCTGCCGCCGATGAGCGGAGGCTGACCGGTGATACGACTGGTCCAGGCCCCCTTCGACCCGGGCGAGGCCCTGGGCGAGTTCTGCCGGGACCGTACCGAGACCGGCGCCGTGGCCAGCTTCACCGGCCTTGCCCGGGCCGAGAGCGGCCGGACCGACATCCTGGAGCTGGAGGCCTATCCCGGCTTCACCGAGCGAGAGATCGCCCGGCATGAGGCCGCGGCGCGGGAGCGGTTCGGGCTCCAGGACACACTGATCCTTCACCGCACGGGTCCGATCTCGCCTGGCGAGGCCATCGTCTTCGTCGCTGCGGCGGCGTCCCACCGCCGTGCCGCCTTCGAGGCCTGTGACTTCCTGATGGACTACTTGAAGTCCCGGGCACCCTTCTGGAAGAAGGAAACCGGCCCGGACGGCGCGCGCTGGATCGAGCCGACCGAACGGGACCAAGACGACTTGGCGCGATGGGAGACCCAATGACCTCTGCAACCCCGATCACCCTGACCCCCGGAGGCCGGATCGATCCGGCCCGACCCTTCGTCCCGGTTCGCATCGCCGTCCTGACGGTTTCAGATACCCGGGATGAAGAGAGCGACACCTCAGGACAGGTCCTGGCCGACCGGGTCACGGGGGCCGGACACCTCCTGGCCGACAAGGCCATCGTGAAGGACGATGTCGACGAAATCCGCGCCCGGATCCTAGCCTGGGTCGATTCCGGTAAGGTTGACGCTGTGGTCAGCACCGGCGGCACCGGCATCACCGGGCGGGATGTGACCCCGGAGGCAGTGGAGCCCCTCTTCGACAAGCGCATCGACGGCTTCTCGGTGATCTTCCACCTGGTCAGCTTTCAGTCCGTAGGCCTGTCCACCCTGCAGTCGCGGGCGACAGCCGGCATCGTCAACGGCGTCTTCGTCTTCTGCCTTCCCGGATCGAACGGGGCCGTGAGGGATGGCTGGGACAAGGTCATCGCGGCCCAGCTCGACAGCCGTCACGGCCCCTGCAACATGGTCGAGCTCATGCCGCGGCTGCTGGAAAAGTGAGTGGCCTGACTCACATCGACGCCGAAGGCCGGGCCCGCATGGTGGATGTCTCAGGCAAGCCCGAGACCGACCGGGAGGCCGTCGCCGAGGGCTTCCTTCGCCTTGCGCCCGAGACCCTCGAGCTCGCCCTGTCCGGCGGAGGCCGGAAGGGCGAGGTCCGCGCCGTCGCGGAGATCGCCGGCGTCATGGCCGCCAAGCGCACCTCCGACCTCATCCCCATGTGCCATCCCCTGGACATCGCCCGGGCCGAGGTGACCGTCGAGCCTGTCGATGGCCGCCTGAAGGTCACTGCCCGGGTCCGGACCACCGGCCGGACCGGGGTGGAAATGGAGGCCCTGACCGCCTCCCGCACCCGCCCGCCCCCCCATCCGCCTCCAGTACGCCCGGCCG
>CAIZKE010000320.1 GCA_903933475.1 uncultured Alphaproteobacteria bacterium
CCACTTCGGAACGGTCGGCCTCGTTCATCAGGGGTTCGCCGCGGACCCAGCGCTCCAGGTTGGCGATAAACTGCTCATCGGCCCGGGGCTGGACCCCATCGCCGGAATTGGAGGTATGGGCGCTGACCCGGACCTGGGAGTGGCTCCAGATCCAGTGGTCCTCAGGCAGGGGCTCGGTCTGGAAGACATCAAGCACGGCGTGCGCGGGCTGCCCGGTGTCCAGGCCCCGACGCAGGGCGTCCTCATCCACCAACCCGCCCCGGCCGATGTTGATCAGGATGGCGCCGGGCTTGAGGGCCGCAAAAAAGGCGTCGTTGCACATGTCCCGGGTCTCGTCCGTCAAGGCGCAGGCGAGCACGACCACATCGGTGTCCGGAAGGGCTTCGGCAATCCGGGACAGGGGCAGGGTGCGATGCGCCAGCCCGGCGTCCGAGCCCCGGCGCACGACGGTCAGGTCCACGCCGAAAGCCCGTGCCCGCTGGGCGATCTGCTCGCCGATCGCGCCGTAGCCCACCAGAAGCCAGCGCGTCTGGCTGACCTCCCGATACTGGGTGCGGCCCCATTCGCGCCGCGCCTGCAGCGCCTTCTGGGCGTCGATGGGCACAATCAGGGACAGGGCGTGGGCGAGGACGTACTCGGCGATCACGACCCCCTGGGCGGAGGACTTGGTGATCCTGACGCCCTTTTCCATGATGCGCCGGAAGATCGGCAGGTCGAGCCCGGCGTTGAAGGTCTGCAGCCAGCGGACGCTGGGGCTGTCCAGCAGGGCCCGCATGAGGGTGGGAAGGAGCCCCCCCTGATAAGCCTCCTGGGTGTTCCAGACGATCTCCGGCGCAATGTCGCCCGCCGCAAGGTCGACGCCATTGCGGACAAATCGGTTCAGCTCAGGGACCGTCACGATCTCAAGCTTCGGAGCCAGGTGGGCGATCCGGTCCCGGATCCGGTGATGGGACGCTTCTGACATCAGGATCTGGGTCACGCGGGGTTCATCCCATCTGGAGGCGGATCTTGAGGGCCTGGGCGAGTGTCAGGGCCCGCTTGGCGGTCTGCTCGCCCAGCAGCATGTCTTCCCAGCCCGGTTCTGCGGAAAGGCGCAGGCGATCGCCCTCCAGGTCCAGGGAGGCATGCCGGAGCACCTCCACATTTTGCCCGGCAAGGTCGCAGCCGAGCCGTATCGCCGAACCCAGGGCCCGGGCCCGGGTGCGCCGCTCAGGGGTCAGCAGGCGGTTGACCACCTCGGGCTCAGGGGGATTGGGCGCTGAGGCGTGCCGGGAGAAAACGGCGCATGCCAGGTAGGCGCGTTCAGGATGGGTCATGCCCGCAACGGGCGCCCTCAGGGCCTTCTCGAAGGCGAGGTCGGCCCTGTGGTCGGGGTGTAGCCGCGAGCCGAGATCCGCCAGCCTGCAGGCCGCTGCGGTCAGGACGGGGTCGCGCAGGCCGAAGGCGGCGGGCAGGCCGTCAAAGACAGGTCGGATGAAGGCCTCCAGGGCAGGGCCGAGATCCGAGGCCAGGCCTCCCTGGGCCACCAGGGCCTCGCAGCCGCTCACAAGAGGATCCTGTTCCCGGACCGCCGGGAGCATGGAGTCCAGCAACAGCCCCTCACGCAGGCCATAGGCAGAAATCACGACCCGCTGGATCTCAAGGGCCTGGACCACCTCAGCGAGTACGACAGCGGCGTAGGGCAGGGTGTCAAACCGCTTACGCGACAGGCCCTGGATTCCCTCAAGGGAGGTCCTGGACTGGCGGGCGACGAAGCGGCAGAGGTCCAACAGGTCCGTCCGCCTGATCTCGTATTGGTGCGCGATGTGAAGCGGATAGCCCTCCAGCTCCATGTGCAGCAGGGCCAGGTTCCGCCAGGCGCCTCCGACCGCGTGGAATTCACGGGTCGACATCCGCTCCGTGTGAGGCTTGAGCGCCCTGGAAATCGAACGGCGGACCCGGTCCTGATCCAGCGGCTGTGGGGCCCCAAGGGCGAGCGGGCCGAGGGGCAGGCTCACCCCCTGGCCGACATCGTCCAGTCGTACGAGTTCCAGGCTCGATCCGCCGAGGTCCCCGGCGACGCCGGAGGCGTCGGCCTGCCCGGCGATGACGCCGAGGGCGCCATACCGGGCTTCCTCCTGCCCGGAGAGAACGCGGACCACGATGCCGGTTTCGTCCTCCACGGCGCGCAGGAAGGCGCGGCTGTCGCGGGCCTCCCGGACAGCGGCGGTCGCCACCACGAAGGTCTCCCGGCTGCTCCAACCCTGCAGCAGGACGCGGAACCTTCGAAGCACGGCCATCGCCGCCTCGACGCCTTCAGGCGAAAGCCGCCCCGTGGTCTGGAGGTCACGGCCGAGACCGGCCTGGGCCTTCTCGTTGTACACGGTCCAGATGGCCCGCCCTTCAAGGCGGTAGACGACCAGGCGGATGGAGTTCGACCCGATGTCGATCACCGCCGCGTGCCGGAGCTCGGCAGGGGGCGCGTCCAACCCGGGGGTCTGGCGGCTAGCCCCGAGACGCCACATGGTCAATCGCGCCGGGCAGATCCTTCACCTTGTTTCCGCGACCGGAAAGGCTGGGATTGGTCATGAAGTATTCGTGGGCTGAAAAGGCCCCGGGAAGGTCCCAGGCGGGGTCCCGGCTATACTCGCCCGACGTGTCCAGCGTCCAGCTTTGCGCCTTGTCCCGGATGTTGGCGACGAGGATCTGCTGGAGCACCTGCTGGTGGACCGTCGGGTTCTCCACCGGCGCCAGGGACTCGACACGACGGTCTAGATTGCGGGGCATCCAGTCGGCAGAGGAGATGAAGACCTTGGCCTGTGCCGAGGGCATTTCGGCACCATTGGCGAAGGCGACGATCCGGGAATGCTCCAGGAACCGGCCGACAATGGACTTCACCCGGATGTTCTCTGACAGCCCGGGCACGCCGGGTCGCAGACAGCATATGCCGCGGATGACCAGCTCGATTTCAGCGCCGGACTGACTGGCCTCGTAGAGGGCGTCGATGATCTCGGGGTCGACCAGGGAGTTGAGCTTGGCCCAGATGGCGGCGGGCCGCCCCGCCCGGGCATTGTCCGCTTCGGCGGCGATCATGCGCAGGAGGTCGGCCTTCATGGTCAGGGGCGAGAAGGACAGCTTCTCCATCCTCTGGGGGCGGGCGTAACCAGTGATGTAGTTGAACAGCCGGACAGAATCCCGCCCCAGGGCGGGGTCCGAGGTGAAGAGGGACAGGTCGGTATAGATCCGCGCCGTCTGGGGATGGTAGTTCCCGGTCCCGAAGTGGCAGTAGGTGCGCAGCTGGTCACCCTCCCGCCGCACCACCATCGAGAGCTTTGCGTGGGTCTTGTACTCCACGAAGCCGAAGACGACGTGGACCCCGGCCCGCTCGAGGTCGCGGGCCCACTTCAGGTTGGCCTCCTCGTCGAAACGGGCCTTGAGCTCCACCAGGGCGGTGACGTTCTTGCCCGTCTCGGCGGCCTCGATGAGGGCGGCGACGATGGGGCTGTCCTGCGAGGTCCGGTAAAGGGTCTGCTTGATGGCCAGGACATGTGGGTCCCGCGCCGCCTGGCGCAGGAACTGGACCACCACGTCGAAGGTCTCGAAGGGGTGATGGACGAGGATGTCCTTCTCCCGGATGGCCGCAAAGCAGTCGCCGGCATGGTCGCGGATCCGCTCGGGAAAGCGCGGCTCGAAGGCCCGGAACTTCAGTTCCGGCCGGTTCGGCGGGATCAGTTGCGACAGCTCGTCCAGGCCCAACAGGCCGTCGATCCGGGTGATGTCCTCGCGCCGGGCGTGCAGGTTGTCGCAGATGAAGGCCTGCAGGTCCCGGGGCATGGCCGCCTCGATCTCCACCCGGACCACGGACCCCAGGCGCCGCTGCTTGAGCCGCTCCTCGAACTCCCGGACCAGGTCTTCGGCTTCTTCCTCGAACTCCACGTCGGAGTCGCGGATCAGCCGGAAGACCCCCTTGCCATCCACGCGGGACCCGGGGAAGAGGCGGTCAACGAACAGCGTCACCAGGTGTTCGAGGCTGATGAAGCGCCGCTCTGCGCGGCGGCGCGGACCGGGGTGCGAAGGAAGCTCCCAGAACCGCGCCACCTGTGCCGGGATCGGGACCAGGGCGTAGAGGGTGCGCCGCTCGGCCTTCATGCGGAACTTCAGCGCCAGGCAGAAGGCGAGGTTGGGGATGAAGGGGAAGGGGTGCGCCGGATCGATCGCCAGGGGTGTCAGGATCGGGAACAGCCGGGAGAGGAAGGCCTCCTCCAGGGCGGCCCGGTCCTCGTCTGACAGCGTCTCCGGCGACACCAGGGTCAGGCCCTGCAACGACAGCTCGGTGGCAAGGTCCCGCCACTGGGCCTGCTGGTCGTTCATCAGGTCGGCGGCCTCGGTGTTGATCTTGTCGAGCTGGTCTGCCGGGGACAGGCCGTCCTGGCTGACCGTGCGCACGCCTTCCCGGACCTGGGCCTTCAGGCCCGCCACCCGGACCATGTAGAACTCGTCGAGGTTGTGGGCCGAGATCGACAGGAAGCGCAGCCGTTCCAGCAGGGGGTGCCGGGGATTGCGGCTTTCGGCCAGGACCCGGCGGTTGAAGGCCAGCCAGGACAGCTCCCGATTGAAGAAGCGTTCCGGCGAGTGCATCAGCTCTGCGCTCAGCGGTGCGCTGGGCTTGCGGGCAGTCGCTTCGGGCTGGGTGGCGGGGGTCATCAGTCTCGGCTCGTTCCTGCGATCGGTAGCACCGGCGGCCTCATGGGCCAAGCCTGTGACAGTCCCAAGTCAGCCGTCGAAAAGGTCAAGATTTTCCGTCACGTCGCCAAGGATCTCCCGGGCCAGGGCGCGGGTGACGGGCCGATGGTCGCGCGCGGAGGCCTCGTGGAGCTGCTCGACCACGTCCCGGGCGGCAGCGACGGACCGGTCAATGCGCCGGACGAGGTAGGGCGCAAGGTCCGGCGAGGGCCGGATTCCCCGGGCGCGGAGGAAGGCTTCGAGCACCCCCTCCAGCACCGCGTCGTCCAGGACCTCGATCTGCACCGCCTCCAGGGCGTTCAGCCGCGAGCGCAGGTCGGGCAGGCGCGCCGTCCAGGCGGCAGGGGGCGTGCGGGCGGTCATCAACAGGCCGCCGCTCACCGGGGCCAGGTTGATCAGGTGGAACAGGCCCTCGTCGCAGGCGCCCCGGTCCACGTCCTCCAGCAGCACGGGCAGGGACCGGGCCGCAGCCGTGTCCGGCCTCAGCGGATCCAGGGCCAGGCCCCCGGACCGTTCCAGCCAGGCCTCTGCCAGCCGGCTCTTGCCGCAGCCTTCGGGTCCCACCAGGACGAGGCAGCCCGCCGACCAGTCCGGCCAGGCCTCCAGCCGTCGCCGGGCCTCGCGGTTGCCTGCCGCCTCGACGAAGCCGCCCCGGGCATCGAACAGCGGGTTCCACAGATCGAGCAGGGCCTGCGACATGGTCTTGGGGTAGCCCACGCCGGCCCCCGGGTCGACGCCCGGCCAGGGCACAGGCGGGGATGGCCGAGGCGACCCTGTGGACCACCTGTGGACAGCCTGTGGGTGCCTAGCCTTCCCGGTCCCGGGCGCTGAGCAGGCGCCAGCCGGCGGGCCCCAGGGCCTCAATGGGCTGGAAGTTGACCTTGTAGTCCATCTTGGCCGAGCCCCGCACCCAATAGCCCAGATAGACATAGGCCATGCCCGTCAGGCGCGCCTGGGCCAGGTGATCGAGGATCATGAACCGCCCCAGGCTGCGGCGGGGCTGCTCCGGGTCATAGAAGGAATAGACCATCGACAGGCCGTCCGCTAGCAGGTCCACTAGGGTGCAGGCCACCAGCTCCCCCGGCCCCCCGTCCTCGGACCGCCGGCGGTACTCGATCAGGTGGCTGCGGACCGGCGTGTCCTCGATCATGGCGACGAAGTCGGGCCAGACCATGTCGGTCATGCCACCGTCCGCGTGCCGGGCCCTCAGGTAGCGGCGCAGCAGGTCGAACTGCTCGAGGGTGGCCTCGGCCTCCACCAGCCGGCGCTCCAGGTCGGCATTGCGGTTCAGGGTCTTGCGGTCCGAGCGCCCGGCCACATGGTCCGCCACCGGGATCCGCACCGAGACGCAGGCCGAGCAGGTCTCGCAGGCCGGCCGGTAGGCAATGCTCTGCGAGCGCCGGAAGCCCCCCTCGGTCAGGCTGTCATTCACCGTCGCCCCGTCGGTCATGGGCAGGTGGGCAAAGATCTTCCGCTCCAGCCGCTGGGGCAGGTAGGGGCAGGGGGCGGGCGCCGTCAGGTAGAACCTGAGCTGGCGGGTGGGAAAATGCTGCGTCACGCCGCAGACTACACCCTGAACCCATGCCCCCGCGCAAGAGTGCCCGGGCGCTAAAGCCTCAGAACGCCGCTTCCGGAGGCAGGACCGGCGCCTCGCGCAGCAGCACGATGGCGATCCGCCGGTTCCCCGGCAGGCTGGGATCGTCCAGGTAGAGCGGCTCGGAATTGGCCTTGCCCGAGATCTGATAGACCCGGTCCTTGGCCACACCCGACGCCTCCAGGATCTTGCGCGAGCCATCCGCCCGGGCCGCCGACAGGCCCCAGTCGCTGTCCACCTCGCCGCCCTTCCAGTCCGCCGAGGTGTGCCCCGAGATCGAGACCCGGTTGGGCAGCTGGTTCAGGGTCTTGGTAATCGCCCGCAGCAGCACCCGCGCCCGGTCGTTCGGCACGGCCGAGCCCTCGGCAAACAGCGAGCGCCCCTCCTGGTCCACCAGCTGGATGCGCAGCCCCTCGGGCGTCTTGTCGACGATGATGTTCTTGGACAGCTCGGCCAGCTCGGGCATGGACTGCAGCGACTGCTTCAGCGACATGGCCGCGGAGTCGAACTCGGCCTCCTCGCGCTTCTGCCGGGCTTCCTGCAGGGAGTCCGTGACCGAGGCCGACGCATTCGGCCCCTCCTGGTTCTTGCTCGTATCCGGCGCCATCTGCTGCATGATGGCCGTGGAGCCCGCCGACTTGGCGCCATTGTCGTCCAGGGCCGTCCCGCCCAGGATCCCGCCCGCGCCCGAATTCGAATCCGACACCGTGGCCGGGGCGAAGTATTCGGCAACGCCGGCCTTCTGCTCGGGGCTGGTGGTGTTGATCAGCCACATCAGGAGGAAGAAGGCCATCATGGCGGTCACGAAGTCCGCATAGGCCACCTTCCAGGCGCCGCCATGGTGGCCGCCCCCGGAAACCTTCTTGACCTTCTTGATCAGAATAGGCCGATCGTTGTTCGCCATGAGTCTGTCCGGTGCTGGGTAACCCCCGTTCCAGACCATGCTGAGTGTTAAGATGCGGTTTAGGATGGAGGTTCGGATGCGGGTCGCATTCATCGGTCTGGGGGTCATGGGCGCGCCCATGGCCGGCCACCTGGCCGCAGCGGGCCACACGGTCAGCGTCTTCAACCGCAGCCCGGCCAAGGCCCAGGCCTGGGCCGCCGCCCACCCCGGCACCGCCGCCCCCACGCCCGCGCAGGCCGCCCAAGGCGCCGAGCTCGTCGCCCTCTGCGTCGGCAACGACGCTGACGTGCGCGGCCTGGTCCCCCAGATCCTGCCCGCCCTGGCCCCCGGCGCCCTCCTCGTCGACCACACCACCACCTCCGCCGAGCTGGCCCGGGACATGGCCGCCCTGGCCAGCGCCTCTGGCCACAGCTTCCTCGACGCCCCGGTCTCCGGCGGCCAGGCGGGGGCAGAGGGCGGCCGGCTCACCATCATGTGCGGCGGCGACCCCGCCGCCATCGCCCGGGCTGAGCCGGTCCTGGCCGCCTACGGCCGCGCCATCCGCCTCATGGGAGGCCCCGGCGCCGGCCAGCTGACCAAGATGGTCAACCAGATCGCCATCGCCGGCGTCGTCCAGGGCCTGGCCGAGGCCCTGCACTTCACCCTCCGCGCCGGGCTCGACCCCACAGACGTCCTGGCCGCCATCTCCCAGGGCGCGGCCCAGTCCTGGCAGATGGACAACCGCTGGCCCACCATGGCGCAGGGCAAATTCGACTTCGGCTTCGCCGTCGACTGGATGCGCAAGGACCTGGGCCTGGTGCTGGACGAGGCCGCCCGCAACGGCGCCCGCCTCGACCTCACCCGCCAGGTCGACGCCTGGTATGCCGAGGTGCAGGGCCTCGGCGGCGCCCGCTGGGATACCTCCAGCCTCGTCACCCGGCTGGAACCCCCCCGTTGAGCGTCATCCTCCACACACAGCGCCTGGTGCTGGACGAGCTGGAAACCGACCGCGACGCCGACTTCATCCTGGCCCTCCTGAACGAGCCCGGCTTCCTGGAGAACATCGGCGACCGGGGCGTGCGCGACCTGGCCGGCGCCCGCGCCTACATCGAGGAGGGCCCCCTGGCCTCCTACGCCGGCTATGGCTATGGCCTGTGGCGCGCCTGCCAGCGCGACGGCGGCCGCCCCGTGGGCCTGTGCGGCCTGGTGAAGCGCGACGGCCTGAAGGACCCCGATATCGGCTACGCCTTCCTGGCCAGCGTGTGGGGCCGGGGCTACGCCTCCGAAGCCGCCCGC
>CAIZKE010000321.1 GCA_903933475.1 uncultured Alphaproteobacteria bacterium
GGGCGGTTCTAATTCCTCCCCCAAGGGGGAGGTGGACCGGGGCAGACGCCCCGGGACGGAGGGGGTCAGCTGAGAAGCCGTTGACCCCCTCACCGGGCTTCGCCCGGAGCTCGCCCTGAGGTGGAGCAATTAAAGGGCTCCAATTCCGCCCCCAAGGGGGAGGTGGCGCGCGCAGCGCGACGGAGGGGGTCAACTGAGGGGCCGTTGCCCCTCACACCCGCAGAGGCGCCTAGAAGTCGACGGCGATGCCCTTGCGCTCCCAGTCGCCGAAACGGGTCGGCTCGAGGCCGGCGGGGCCACCCTGTTCGGCCAGCTGTTCGGCAGCCTCGGCCTCCGCAAGACGGCGGGCGGCGGCTTCCTCGAGGGCGCGGCGGGCGGCGGGGCTCAGGGCCTTTCCGGGGGCGGCGTTGGGCGGGGCTTCGTCTTCCATGGAACCCATCTAGGCGACCACAATGCGAAACGCCAGTTGCCTTGGCCGCCAGAACCGGGCAGGCGGCTCTGTGTGACCGAACCCCGCATTCCCATCGGACTTCCCGCCCGCCGCGCCGCACTCGACCTGCTGGCCGCCGCCTTCTCCCGCCGCGCCGGACTGGAGGACGAGTCCGCAGCGCCCGGCCTGGCCGACCTGGAGCCCCGCGACCGGGCCTTCGCCCGACTGCTGGTGCTGACAGCCCTGCGGCGGCTGGGCCCGCTGGACCGCGCCCTTGATGCGCGCATCCCGCGCGCACCGCCGGAGATCGTTCGCAATATTCTGAGACTGGGGGCGGTCCAGGCCTTGGTTCTGGGCGCCCCGCCCCATGCGGCCGTCAGCGCCAGCGTCGACCTGGCCGAGTCGATTCCTGACGCCCGTCGTTCCAAGGGCCTGGTCAACGCCGTCCTGAGGGGCCTGATCCGCGAGCCGCCGGACCTGTCCGACCCCGAGGCCCTGGCGCCGGACTGGCTGCTGGCCCGCTGGAGCGCGGCCTGGGGCCGGCCGACCGCCCTGTCCGTGGCCTCGGTCATCGCCGGGGAGCCAGACACCGACCTGACCCTGAGGGAGGACCCCGGTGCCCTGGCCGAGGCGCTGAATCTGACCCGGGTCGCCGCCGATACCTGGCGGACCGCCCGGCGGGGCGAGGTCGCGGCCTGGGACGGTTTTGCCGAGGGTCGCTGGTGGGTGCAGGACGCCAGCGCCGCCGTCCCTGCCCGCCTGCTGAATCCAAGGCCAGGCCTGACCGCCCTGGACCTGTGCGCCGCGCCCGGCGGCAAGACCCTGCAACTGGCGGCCGCCGGGGCGGAGGTCACTGCCCTTGACCGCTCGCCGGCCCGCCTGCGCCGGGTGCGGGAGAACCTGGAGCGGACCGGCCTGACCGCCGAGGTCATCGCCGCCGACTCCGGGACATGGGATGATGGACGGACCTTCGACGCCGTCCTGCTCGACGCGCCGTGCACCGCCACCGGGACCTTCCGCCGAAACCCGGACGTGCTCTGGGCGGTGAAACCCGGCGACATCGCGTCCCTGGCTGCAGACCAGGCCCGGCTCCTCGACGCCGCCGCCCGGCGGGTGCGGCCGGGTGGGCGCCTGGTCTACTGCGTCTGCTCCCTGGAGACCGAAGAGGGCGAGGCCCAGGTCACCGGCTTCCTGAAGCGGTGCACCGACTTCGCCCTCGACCCCATCGCCCCGGGAGAGGGCGGGGCCCCCCCGGAAAGCCGCCGGGAGGACGGGACCCTCAGGATCCTGCCGACCCACCGCCCGGGCGGAACAGACGGCTTCTTCATCGCCCGTTTCGCCCGTCGGCCAAACCGCCGCGCCCGCCGGGACTTGGCGCAGGGCGCAGGGGCCGTTAAATCCGGATCATGAGCCCGCGTCCGATCATCGCCCCCTCGATCCTCGCCGCCGACTTCGCCCGGCTGGGCGAGGAGGTCCGCGCCGTCCAGGCGGCTGGCGCCGACTGGCTGCACATCGATGTCATGGACGGCCACTTCGTGCCGAACATCACCCTGGGGCCCGACATCGTCCGGGCCCTGAAGCCGCACGCGACCATCCCCATGGACGTGCACCTGATGATCGCCCCCGTGGACCCCTTTCTCGAGGCCTTCGTCGAGGCCGGGGCCGACATCGTCAGCGTGCACCCGGAGAGCGGGCCGCACCTGAACCGGACCCTTAAGCGTATCCGTCAGCTGGGTGCCCGGGCCGGGGTGGTCTTCAACCCGTCGACCTCGCCTTCCGTGATCGAATGGATGATGGACGAGGTCGACCTGATCCTCGTCATGTCCATCAATCCGGGCTTCGGCGGGCAGAGCTTCATGCATTCCCAGTTGGCCAAGATCGAGACCCTGAGGCGGATGATCGACGCCAGCGGCCGGGACATCGTGCTGGAGGTCGACGGCGGCGTCACCGCCGAGACCGCGCGCCTGTGCGTCGACGCCGGCGCCACCGCCCTGGTGGCGGGCACGGCGGTCTTCCGGGGCGGTCCGCAGGCCTACGCCGCCAATATCGCCGCCCTGCGCGGTTAAGGCCCCGGGACGAGCTGTGGGCGGTTTCAGGGAATCGCCGGCTGGGCTAGAAGCCCTTCGTCCCGCGTGACTGGCGAAACAGGTGGAACTCCACCGGGGAGCGCAGGGACGTCAAAGTGCCGCTCGCCTGGGCCGACCTTCCGAACCGACACGGAGAGCGCCATGCCTGCCGCACCCGACTTCCCGCCCGCGCCTGACCGCGCCCACGTCCGCCGAGCCCTGATCTCAGTGTCTGACAAGACCGGTCGGGTCGAGGCGGCCCAGGCCCTGTCCCGGCTGGGGGTCGAGCTGGTCTCCACAGGCGGCACCCGGGCGGCCATCGCTGCGGCTGGCCTGGCGGTGAAGGACGTCTCGGACCTGACCGGCTTCCCGGAAATGATGGACGGTCGGGTCAAGACCCTGCACCCGGGGGTGCACGGCGGCCTGCTGGGCGTGCGCGACGCCCCGGCCCACGCCGCCGCCATGGCCGAGCATGGCATTGGCGGAATCGACCTCGTCTACGTCAACCTCTACCCCTTCGAGAAGACCGTAGCCGGCGGGGCGGACGCCGCCAACGCCATCGAGAACATCGACATCGGCGGACCGGCCATGATCCGCTCGGCGGCCAAGAACCACGCCTATGTGGCGGTCTGCACCGAGCTGGAGGACCTGCAGGCGGTGCTGGCGGAGCTGGAGGCGGAGGGGACCACGAGCCTGTCCCTGCGCCGGACACTGGCGGGCCGGGCCTATGCCCGCACGGCGGCCTACGATGCGGCCATCTCGACCTGGTTCGCCCGGGAACTGGGCGAGGCCGCCCCGAAGCGCCGCGCCTTCTCGGGCCGGCTGGCCCAGACCCTGAGGTATGGCGAGAACCCCCACCAGCCGGCGGCCTTCTATGTCGAGGAGTCCCCTCGCACGGGCGTGGCGACAGCCCGGCAGATGCAGGGCAAGGCCCTGAGCTACAACAACATCGCCGACACCGACGCGGCCATCGAACTGGTGGCGGAATTTGATCCGGCGAAATCCGCGGCCGTAGCCATCATCAAGCACGCCAACCCCTGCGGCGTGGCCCTGGGCGTAGACCTCAAGACGGCCTATGCCCGGGCGCTGCAGTGCGACCCGGTCTCTGCCTTCGGCGGCATCGTGGCGGTGAACCGCCGGCTGGATGCGGCCTCGGCGAAGGAGATCCTCAAGATCTTCACCGAGGTGGTCGTGGCGCCTGAGGCCGACGACGAGGCCATCGCCCTGTTCGCCAAGAAAAAGGACCTGCGCCTGCTCCTGACCGGCGGCATGCCCGATCCCCTGGCGCCCGGCGACGTCTTCAAGCAGGTCGCCGGGGGCTTCCTGGTCCAGGGCCGCGACACCGCCCGGATCACGGCGGCGGACCTGAAGATCGTCACGCGCCGCCAGCCGACCCCACAGGAGGTCGAGGACATGCTGTTCGCCTTCACCGTGGCCAAGCACGTCAAGTCCAACGCCATCGTCTTCGCCCGGGACGGCCAGACGGCGGGCATTGGCGCGGGCCAGATGAACCGGCGCGATTCCGCCCGGATCGCCGCCATCCGCGCCGGCGAGGCTGCCGAGCAGGCGGGCCTTCCGGAGAGCCTGGCCCGGGGCTCGGCCTGCGCCTCTGAAGCCTTCTTCCCCTTCGCCGACGGCCTGGTCCAGGCAGCAGAGGCAGGCGCCACGGCGGTGATCCAGCCGGGCGGATCGATCCGCGACGCGGAGGTGATCGCTGCGGCGGACGCCGCCGGCGTGACCATGGCCTTCACCGGTGTTCGCGTGTTCCGGCACTAGTTTTTTTCCATCCAAGGAGACCGTCATGCATCTGCTCCGTCCCGTCGCCCTGGCGGGCCTTGTCCTGGCCTCGCTGGCGGCCGCTCCGGACCCCTCGGTTGCGGCGACGCCGAAGGCGGGCGACAAGATCGCTCCGGCGACCACCGTCTGGACCACCGCCACCCAACGCCGGCCCGCAGCCTTCGCCGGGCCGGCCCAGGTGACCGGGGGCGTCCTGGTGATCGCCGCAGGCTCCGTCGCCCAGGCGTCGGAGCGGGCGTCCGTAGTCCTCTCGCCCAACGCGGGCGTCGACATCCGCAAGGCGGCGGAGGCCGAGGACTTCGACTTCGCCAGCGGCGAAATTCTGACCCTCAGGGCCTTCGGGGGCCTGGACCAGGTCATCCTCCTCGGCCTGGGCGAGGGGGCCTCCCCGGCGCGTCTTCAGGCGGCGGGCGAAGCCCTGGGCCGTGCCCTTGCCAAGGTCCCGGCGCCGGTCACCGTGGCGACGGGAACGCTGGAGGCCGGCGGGGTGGCGGAACTCGCCACCGGCTTTGGCATCGGAGAGTACAGGTCGGACCTCCTGGCCTCGGAGCGCCCGAAGGCAGCCCCGGCCGGCGTCGTCTTCATGGGCGCGGGCGCGGCCGGTGCCGAGCCGATGTACCGCACCCGGGGCCTGGCCCTGGTCGAGGCGGTCCAGTGGACCCGGGACGTCTCCAATCTGCCGGCCAACCTCCTCTATCCCCAGGCCTTCGTGGACAGCGCCCGGGCGGCCTTTGCCGGGATTCCGGGCGTCAGCATCGAGGTCCTCGACGAGGTCGCCATCCGGCGGCTCGGCATGGGCGCCCTCTCCGGAGTGGGCATGGGATCGGCCCGCCCCCCCCGCCTCCTGGTCGTTCGCTACCGGGGCGCCGGGGTCGCCGAGGGCAAGCCCCTGGTCCTGGCGGGCAAGGGCATCACCTTCGACAGCGGCGGCCTGTCCATCAAGGGTTCGGCTGGCATGGGCGAGATGAAGATGGACATGTCCGGCGCAGCCTCGGTGACCGGGGCGGTGCTATCCCTGGCGAAGTCCGGGGCGCCAGTGAACGTGGCCGCCGTCGCCGCCCTGGCCGAGAACATGCCGGACGGCGGCGCCATCCGGCCTGGCGACGTGCTGACGGCCATGAACGGGAAGACCATCGAGATCATCTCCACTGACGCCGAAGGCCGGCTGGTCCTGGCCGACGCCCTGGTCTGGGCCGAGCGCAACCTCAAGCCTGCGGCGGTCGTGGACCTCGCCACCCTGACCGGCGCAATCCGCACGGCCCTCGGGGACGACTATGCCGGCCTGTTCGCCCGGGGCGACGCCCTGGCCGACCGGCTGATGACCGCTGGCGAGCAGACCGGCG
This sequence comes from uncultured Alphaproteobacteria bacterium, assembly GCA_903933475.1. GTDB lineage: Bacteria > Pseudomonadota > Alphaproteobacteria > Caulobacterales > Caulobacteraceae > Phenylobacterium. The sequence continues at coordinate 5,637 of CAIZKE010000321.1, forward strand.
AACAGCTCTGGAAGATGCCGCTCCATCCCAGCTACGCCAAGGACACGGCCTCCACCATCGCCGACATCAAGAACAGCGGGGAAGGCGGTGCCGGGGCCGGGACGGGTGCCTGGTTCATCGGCGAGTTCATCAGCCGCGACATTCCCTGGGCGCATATCGACATCGCTGGCGTGGCCTATGGCGCGGCGAACGCGGTCAAGCCGGCGGGATCCGCAGGATTCGGGGTGCGGCTGCTGGACCGTCTGGCCCGGGACTGGGCCCGGTAGGCAGACGGATCAGAGGGTGTCGACCATCACGAGTTCGGCGTCCTCCAGGGCGGTGATGCGCAGGGCAGGCTCGTCGACGATTGCTGCCCCGTCCCGGGTCCCGACGGTCACGCCATTGACCTCGACCGAGCCCCGGGCCGGCACGAGGTAGGCGCGCCGGCCCGGCGCCAGGGCGTAGTCCAGCGTCTCGCCGGCCGGCAGGGTCGCGCCCAGCACCCGGCCCGGGGTGCGGATGGGCAGGGCCTCGTCATCTTCCGGAAGGCCGGAGGCCAGGGTCACGAAGCGCCCGGCGCGGTCATCCCTCGGGAAGGGCCGGGCACCCCAGGACGGCGCGTCTCCGGCCCGGGCCGGCAGGATCCAGATCTGGAAGAGGCGGGTGACGCCCGGCTCGAGGTTGTACTCGGCGTGCCGGATGCCCGAGCCGGCGCTCATCACCTGGACGTCACCGGCGGCGGTGCGGCCCTGGTTGCCCAGGCTGTCCTGGTGGCTGATCGCGCCCTCGAGGACATAGGTGATGATCTCCATGTCCTCGTGCGCATGGGCGGGAAAGCCCGTGTTCGGCTGGATGGCGTCGTCATTCCAGACCCGCAGGGCGCCCCAGTTCATGCGCGCCGGGTCCTGGTAGCCCGAGAAGGAGAAGTGATGCCGGGCCCGCAGCCAGCCATGGTCGGCGCCGCCAAGGGTATCGAAAGGACGAAGGTCGATCATGGGTAGGCTCCTCCGGCGGGGGCTCTGTCAGCCGCAAGATAGGGACTGGGAGGGTCAATTGGAAACGGCAGGGCGGAAGATTTGCCGGCAGAACCGGTGGACGCCCGAACTGGCGACGGGCCAGAATGGATCGCGAGTCGCCGGGAGATCCGAATGACCGCCAGGTCCCGCCTGCACCCGGCCTACCTGGCCGCCGCCCTCATCTTCGTCGTCCTGCTGGTCAGCGCCGGCCTGCGGTCGACCCCAGGCGTCCTGATGCTGCCCCTCGAGCAGGCCTTTGGCTGGAGCCGGTCCACCGTCTCCTTCGCCGCCGGGGTGGGCATCCTGTTCTATGGCCTGACAGGCCCCTTCGCCGCCGCCCTCATGCAGGGCCTGGGAGTACGCCGGGTGGTGATCGGCGCCCTGGGCCTGATGGCTGCGGCGACCCTGTCCTCGACCCTGATGCGCGAGCCCTGGCAGTACATGGCCACCTGGGGCGTGGCGGCAGGGATCGGCTCAGGCGCCCTGGCGATGACCCTGGCCGCCACGGTGGTAAACCGCTGGTTTGTCGCCCGGCGCAGCCTGATGATGGGCCTGCTGACCGCAGCCACCGCGACGGGAAACCTGGTCTTCCTGCCGGTGCTGGCCCTGCTGGCCGAGGACGGCGGGTGGCGTCGTGCGGCGGCGGCCACGGGACTGGCGGCCCTGGCGCTGATCCCGCTGGTCTGGAAGTTCCTGCCCGAGCGGCCCTCGGACCGGGGCCTGGCCCCAGTGGGCGCACCAGGGGATCACGTGGAACCCCCGGCGCCAGCGGGGGGCACCCTGGCGCTCGCCTTCGGCGCGCTGGCGAGGGCTGCGCGGACCCGGACCTTCTGGCTTCTCTTCACAGGCTTCTTCATCTGTGGACTGACGACTCACGGCCTGGTCGGCACCCACCTGATCGCAATGTGCGCGGATCAGGGCATGGCCCAGGTCCAGGCTGCTGGCCTTCTCGCCGTCATGGGCGTCTTCGACCTTGCCGGAACGACAGCCTCGGGCTGGCTGACGGACCGCTACGACCCGCGCCGGCTCCTGGCCATCTACTACACCTTCCGAGGCCTGGCCCTGGTCGCCCTGCCCTTCTCGGACTTCTCGCTGCTGGCGCTCGGGCTGTTCGCGGTGTTCTTCGGCCTGGACTGGATCGCCACGGTGCCGCCCACCGCCCGGCTGGCCACCGAAGCCTTCGGCCTGCGCGAGGGGCCCATCGTGTTCGGCTGGATCGCCGCCGGGCACCAGGCCGGAGCCGCCACCGCAGCCATCACCGCCGGGGTGATGCGCGCCTCCCAGGGTCGCTACCTTGAGGCCTTCGTCCTGGCCGGTCTGACCGCCCTGATCGCCGCCGTCGCCTCGCTCATGATCCGCCGCGGGGTCGTCAGTGCCGCCGCCTGAGTGCGGCTAGAACGGCCGGGGCTTTACGCCGTTGGCGGCGAAGTGGGCCAGCATCCGGGTCCAGGCGTCCCGGGCTGCGGCCGGGTCGTAGCTGGTGCGGTAGTCCGCGTGGAAACCGTGCTGGCTGTCCGGGTAAACAATGATCTGGCTGCCGGTCTTGCGGGCGGCGACCAGGGCGCTGCGCATGGCCTCGACATCGGCAAGGGGGATGCCCTGGTCCTTGCCGGCATAGAATCCGATCACCGGGGCCCGCAGCTGGGCTACCCCAGGGAGCGGCCAGGGGCGGTTGGTTTCGCCAAGGAACTCCCCAGGCTTGGGCGCGGTCAGCCGGCCATACCAGGCCGCGCCGGCGCGGAACTCCGGCATTCGCTGGCAGATGAGCCAGGTGGTGGCGCCGCCCCAGCAAAAGCCGGTGACCGCCATCCGGGACTTGTCCACGAAGGACTGGGACTTGAGGAACCGGACGGTCCCCGACAGGTCGTTGAAGATCTGCTTGTCCGAGGCCGCGCCGACGATGCGGCGGATCTGGTTGAAGTCGTTGGTCTTCGAAGGATCACCGGACCGGACGAAGAGATCCGGGGCGATGGCCACGTAGCCCAGCCTTGCCAGGCGGCGGCAGACGTCGCGGATGTATTCGTGGACCCCGAAGACCTCGGAAATCACCAGGACGACGGGAAATCGGCCCGGGGCGTCGGGGCGGGCCAGATAGGCGGGCATCATTCGGTCGCCGACATCGACCTCGACCTCGCCCGCGACGAGGCCCGTCGCGGGGGTGGCGACAGTCTGGGCCTCTGCGGAGAAAGCATAGAGGGCGTAACCGCCGAAGGCGGCCAGGGCCAGTCGCCGCCGCGAGACGGCCAGGTCCCCAGGTTCGGTGCCCTCCGGACGCGTCAGGGTCTTCATGGTTCGGGTCTCCCTCGCCAGCCTTCGCCAGCCTCATCCCATTTGGCGACAGGTGCGGCCGGTGTCAAAGCCTGCGACGCCCGAAGGTCGGTTCCAGGGGCTTTCGGCGCGGGCTGGCAAGGCGCATATCGACGTCCATGGACGGAAGACGGATGAAGCCCGGCGCCCTGCGCCGGCTGACGGAGGGAGAGAAGGCGCTGGCGACGGCCGTGTTCGGCTCCGCCCTGGCCTTGGAGCGCGTCCGGATCTTCGCCCTGCCGGTCTGGCGCCGGCCGTTCGCCGCGGGCCCGGCCCTGGTCTTCTGGCCAGCCTCCGTCGCCTGGCAGGACTTCAGCCAGGCCCACCTGTCCCTGCAGGGCGTGCTGATCCATGAGCTGACCCACGTCTGGCAGGCCCAGACGGGCGTCAACCTGGCCCTGGCCAAGCTGAGGGCCGGTGACGGACCGGAGGCCTACCACTATGAACCGCGCTTTGGACTGGGGTTTTCGGACCTCAACATCGAGCAGCAGGCCATGGCCGTGCAGCACGCATTCCTGGCCTCCCGGGGGGCCTCGACGCCCTTCACCCCCGAGGTCCACGCCGCCCTCCTGGCGGGAACGCCCCTCGAAACCTCGGCAAAGCCCTTTACGGTTTAGGGACTTTGCACTTGCAGAACGGCGCATTCGCACCATATCGCACGGCGACAGGGTGGTTCCGAAAAGAGCCCGCTGTCGACCCCGGACTGTTCACGGGGGCCGCAGGAACGGGGGGTGCTTGGCGACGAGGCTCCTCAGGCGCGGTCCGCCAAATAGGAGCGTTTGAGACCCATCATGAGCAAGATCATCGGCATCGACCTCGGAACGACCAATTCCTGCGTCGCGATCATGGACGGCAAGACGCCCAGGGTGATCGAGAACGCCGAGGGCGTTCGGACCACCCCCTCGGTCGTGGCCTTCCTCGAGGACGGTGAGCGCCTCGTTGGCCAGCCCGCCAAGCGCCAGGCCGTGACCAACCCCTCCAACACCCTCTTCGCCATCAAGCGTCTGATCGGACGGAACTACAACGATCCGCTGGTGGAGAAGGACAAGGGCATGGTGCCCTACGACATCGTCAAGGGCCCGACCGGCGACGCCTGGGTCGAGGCCCAGGGCAAGGACTATTCCCCGCAGCAGGTCTCGGCCTTCATCCTCCAGAAGATGAAGGAAGCCGCCGAACAGCACCTCGGCGAGAAGGTCGACAAGGCGGTCATCACCGTCCCGGCCTACTTCAACGACGCCCAGCGCCAGGCCACCAAGGACGCCGGCAAGATTGCCGGGCTTGAGGTCCTGCGGATCATCAACGAGCCCACTGCGGCGGCCCTCGCCTATGGCCTGGACAAGAACGACGGCAAGAAGATTGTCGTCTACGACCTCGGTGGCGGCACCTTCGACGTGTCCGTGCTGGAAATCGGCGACGGCGTCTTCGAGGTGAAGGCCACCAATGGCGACACCTTCCTGGGCGGCGAGGACTTCGACCTGCGCGTGGTCGAGTTCCTGGCCGAGGACTTCCGGAAGGAGACCGGCGTTGACCTGCGGAAGGACAAGCTGGCCCTGCAGCGGCTGAAGGAAGAGGGCGAGAAGGCCAAGAAGGAACTGTCCTTCACCGCCCAGTACGAAGTGAACCTGCCCTTCATCTCGATGAACGCCTCGGGGCCCCTGCACCTGAACATCAAGCTCTCGCGCGCCAAGCTCGAGTCGCTGGTGGAGGACCTGGTCGCCAAGACCATCGGGCCCTGCGAGCAGGCCCTGAAGGATGCGGGCCTGAAGAAGGCGGACATCGACGAGGTGATCCTGGTCGGCGGCATGACCCGCATGCCCAAGGTCGTCGAGACGGTGAAGGCCTTCTTCGGCCGCGAGCCCCATACGGGCGTGAACCCCGACGAGGTGGTGGCCCTGGGCGCGGCCATCCAGGCCGGCGTGCTGCAGGGGGACGTCAAGGACGTCCTGCTGCTGGACGTGACCCCGCTGACCCTCGGCATCGAGACCCTGGGTGGCGTCTTCACGCCCCTGATCGAGCGCAACACGACCATCCCGACCAAGCGCTCGCAGACCTTCTCCACGGCCGATGACAACCAGTCGGCTGTGACCATCCGGGTCTTCCAGGGCGAACGTCCCATGGCCGCAGACAACAAGATGCTGGGCCAGTTCGACCTGGTCGGTATCCCGCCGGCGCCCCGGGGCGTGCCCCAGGTCGAGGTTACCTTCGACATCGACGCCAACGGCATCGTCAACGTCTCGGCCAGGGACAAGGCGACCAGCAAGGAACAGTCGATCCGGATCCAGGCCAATGGCGGCCTGTCGGATTCGGACATCGACGCCATGGTGCGCGAGGCCGAGGCCAACAAGGCCGAGGACGAAAAGCGCAAGGCCGTCGTCGAGGCCCGGAACCACGGCGAAGCCCTGATCCACTCCACGGAAAAGGCTGTGGCCGAACACGGCGACAAGGTTGGCGAGGCCGAGAAGTCGGCCATCACCTCGGCCCTCGAGGACCTGAAGTCGGTGCTGGACGGCGATGACGCCGGGGCCATCTCGGCCAAGACCCAAGTCCTGGCCCAGGCCTCGATGAAGCTTGGCGAGGCCATGTACGCCGCCCAGCAGGGTGGCGAGGGCGACAGCGAAAGCTCCAGCCCTGACGACGTCGTCGATGCCGAATTCGAGGAAGTCAACGAAGACGGCAAGAAGGCCTGAACCTGTCCGGGACCCGACCCCGCCTCGACCTGAGGCAGGGTCGGCGTCCTTTCGGAAAGATGCATCGGAAGGCCTGACGCCTCATGCGCGACTATTATGAAATCCTGGGCGTGGCCCGCGGCAGCGACGAGGCCGCCCTCAAGTCTGCCTTCCGCAAGCTGGCCATGGAGCACCACCCGGACCGGAATGGCGGCTCTGAGGAGGCATCGACCCGGTTCAAGGAGATCAACGAGGCCTATTCGGTCCTGTCAGATCCCAAGAAGCGGGCTGCCTACGACCAGTTCGGCCACGCCGGGGTGAACGGCGGCCAGGGCGGCGGCGGCGCCGGCTTTACCGACATCAACGACATCTTCTCGGAAGTCTTCGGGTCGGCCTTCGGCGACATGTTCGGCGGCGGGCAGAGGCGGAGCGGCCCAGCCCGGGGCCAGGACCTCCGCTATGACCTCGAGATCAGCCTGGAGCAGGCCTATGCCGGGGCTGAGGTCGAGATCACCGCCGCGACCGCCATAAGCTGCGAGGCCTGCGAGGGCAGCGGGGCCAAGCCGGGGACCAGCCCCGTCACCTGCCCGACCTGCGGCGGCACCGGCCGGGTCCGGGCCTCCCAGGGCTTCTTCGCCATCGAGCGCACCTGCCCCCGATGCGGTGGCGAGGGGCGGACCATCAGCGATCCCTGCACCTCCTGCCGCGGCCACGGCCAGGTCCGGCGGAACCGGACCCTCCAGGTCCGCATTCCCGCTGGCGTGGACGACGGCGCCCGGATCCGCCTGGCGGGCGAGGGCGATGCCGGAGCCCGGGGCGGACCCCGCGGCGACCTTTACATCTTTGTCTCGGTACGGCCTCACGACCTGTTCGAGCGCGACGGCCTCGACCTGCACTGCACCGTGCCTGTCCCCATGACCACGGCGGTCCTTGGCGGCGAGATCGAGGCCCCGTGCCTTTCAGGCGGACCGGGCGCAGGTGGCGAGCAGACTGACCGAGTGACCGTCAAGGTGCCGGACGGCACCCAGACCGGCCGGACCGTACGCATACGCGGCCGGGGCATGCCCTCCCTGCGCAGCCGTGAGCGTGGCGACCTGTTGGTCGAGCTCTTCGTGGAGACGCCGACCCGGCTCGACGCCCGGCAAAAGGCGCTGATGCAGGAGTTCGCCGAAATCTCCAGCGAGCAGCAGCATCCGGAATCCAGCGGATTCCTGAACCGGGCCCGGAGATTCTGGGAAGATGTCACCGGGGGCTGAAGCCCGCCCTTCCCATTCACCCGGGGGGCCCTAGACTTGGTCTCCGCCCCGGGCTGAACCCGGGATGAGGGAGGATGCCATGACCCACGCCGCAGTCCGGATCGCCGCCGCCTGCCTGACCGCAGCCCTGCTCTCAGGTCCCGTCGCCGCAATGGCGGCACCGATGGTGCGCCCCGCGCCGGCCGGAGACGCGGGCAGCCAGGTCCCGGGCTATCCCGACGTGGTCGCCGAATACATCCAGGTCCCTGGGGGCAAGGCGCCCGGCACCCCCGCCGCCCTGAACACCGCCAGCTTCCTGCGCCTTCGGGCCACCGCCGACGGGGACCGGCCCAGACCCGCCAATGCCGTGATCGTCGGACTGCCGGGCTTCTCCTCGACCCCGCCCCACTGGCTCTTCCTGTCCAGCCAGATGGTCTCCCGCGCGGCAAAGCAGACCTGCGACGGCCAGCCGTGCCGGCTGGAGGTCTGGGTCCTGCAGCGCCGGGGTGCCAACCTCGCCGAGACCGAGGCCCTGACCGAGGCCCGGCGCAAGGGCGACCCGCAGATCGCCCTGAACCACTACCTTGGCGCGGACGCTATCGGGCCCGACGGCAAGGTGGGGCCCGCCACTGCCGCTGCAGCCTGGAAGCCCCTGACCCAGACGGACCTGGCCTTCATGGCCGACTGGGGCTTCGAGGCCTACGCTGCCGATGTCGACGCCATGATCGGGCGGATCCGCGAGCGGTCCGGTGCCCGCAACATCTTCCTCGCCGGGCACAGCCAGGGCGGCGGCTTCGTGTCCAACTATGCGGCGCGGCGGGCCCCGGGCGGCAAGCGCGGGGTGGAGGGCCTGGCGGGGCTGATCTTCCTCGATGGCGGCCCGTCGGCGGGCGTCCAGCCTGAACCCACCGCCGCGGAGCTTGACGCCTACCTTGCCCGGGTTAACGCCCTGCGCAGCGGCAAGGACAGGGTCTATACCGACGCCAATGGCATACTGGGCGCCATAGCCGGGCCGGCTTCCGCCGCCAGCCAGTCGGTAACCGGCGTCTACTACGCCCTGTCCGATCCCAGCGCCGAGGCCATCTTCCCGCTCCGCGTCGCTGGAATGGCGCCTGCCCCGGGGGATGACTTCCTGAAGACCGCCCGCATGACCTGGCTCGCCCGGGCCGGTGCGAGCTTCGACACCGACCCGGTCCCCGGCGGCGGGGTGCAGATGCAGATCCTGCAGTACCTGGGCCAGGGCCTGGGCCGGCTGGACTTCACGCCCATGCCCGGGACGTTGGACAGTTGCGACCGCACGCCGCCACCGGCGGCAGTCGGCCCCATGCGCGCCATGGGCCCGCCCCCCAAGTGCGTGCCTTCCGGCGCCATGGTCGATCCCGGCCGGGTCCACGGCTGGATCGAGCCCGGACCCGACGGCCCGAAGGAAGCTGGCCGCGCCAGCCTATGGCTGAACGCCCAGGCCTTTGCGCCCACGCGCTCCAACATCCGGCCCGTGAGGGTGAAGTTCGCCGAGTCGGGACGGCGGGTTATCGACGCCTCCGACATGATCGGCTCGAACTGGTACCCTTCCGAGCGCTGGGACTTCGACGCGGGCTTCGTGAGCCGCTACCGGACGCTGAAGATCGACCGCGACGGCGTGAAGCTTGACGTCGACAAGGCCGCCATCGCCGGGGTCCCGGTCTATGTGGCCCGCCAGGGCTTCACCCAAGGCGTGACCGGCAACCCCTTCCCGGGCGTGAGAGACTATACCGAGGTCAACAAGACCGGGACCTGGCAGACCCCGGAGGCCAAGGCCGTCAGCCCGTTCGATCCGGCCACCAATGCCGCCATCTACTTCCATACCGACTTCGTGGGCGCGGACGATTCCCGGGCGGGCCAGGCCCGACCTGGCGAACCGGGGGCCTCGGCCATATCGGGCACCCTCGTCGACTGGGTGCTGAAGCGGGCGAAGGGCCTGTCCGACACGCCAACTCCCGCGGCCCTCGGCGTGCGGGCCCGCTATTGAGCGAAGCCTGGGCCTGCAAGAGAGCGAGTCTTGCCGGACGCTGGTGACGCCGCGTCGGCTGGCGGCTAGTTTACGCCTCGAGATGAACGCTCCCACCACGCCCCTGGTCGATTCGTCCGGCGCCACGCCGGTGATGGCGCAATTCTTCGAAGCCAAGTCGCGCCAGCCCGACGCCCTGGTCTTCTTCCGGATGGGCGATTTCTACGAACTCTTCTTCGATGACGCCCGGCAGGCCGCCGCCGCCCTCGGCATCGCCCTGACCGCCCGGGGCCAGCACGCCGGCGAGCCCATCCCCATGTGCGGCGTGCCCGTGCATGCGGCGGAAGCCTATCTCTCCAAACTGATCCGGTCCGGCTTCAAGGTCGCGGTCTGCGAGCAGATGGAGGACCCGGCAGAGGCGCGAAAGCGCGGATCCAAGGCGATCGTGCGCCGCGACATCGTCCGGGTTGTCACGCCAGGAACCCTGACAGAGGACGGCCTGCTGGATGCCCGGGGCTCCAACCGGCTGGCCGCAGTGGCCGTGAGGGCGGGCGCCGCCGCCATCGCCAGCGTCGAGCTGTCCACCGGTGAGGTCGAGGTCTGGGCGCTTGAAAAGGCCTCCCTCGCCTCAGCCCTCGCCGCCCTGGGCCCTTCGGAGATCCTCGCGCCGGACCGGCTGTTCGCCGACGAGGCGGTCAGCGCCGCCCTGAAGGCGGCCGGGGGCCTCGTCCAGCCCATGCCGTCGGCCCTCGCCGAGCCGGGCGCGGCGGAGGCCCGGCTGAAGCGGCTCTACGGGGTCGAGACCCTGGACGGGTTCGGCGCCCTGTCCGGAGCGGAAATCTCGGCCCTCGGCCTGATCGCAGCCCACCTCGAGACCACCCAGGCCGGCAGGACGCCCTCGCTCGGGCCACCCCGAAGGGCCGGCGAGGCCGATGTCATGGCCATCGATCCCGCCACCCGGGCCAGCCTGGAGATCGAGCGCAGCCTTTCCGGCGGACGCGAGGGCTCCCTGCTGGCGGCGATCGACCGAACAGTCACGGCGCCCGGTGCCCGTCTCCTGGCGAGCCGGCTGGCCCGGCCCCTCCTGGATCCCGACCGGATCAACCGTCGGCTGGACGCCGTGGACGGATTCCGGGCCCGGCGCGACCTGCGCCGCCAGGTCCGGGAAAGGCTCAAGGGCATGGGGGACATGGCGAGGGCGCTGTCCCGTCTGGCCCTGGGCCGAGGGGGGCCGCGGGACCTGGGCTGCCTGCACGACGGCCTGACCGGCGGCGCCGGCCTCCACGACCTGTTTCGCCAGGATGGCAGCCCCCTCGATGCGCCCCTTCCCGTCGCCCTGGCAGAAGCCCTCGAGGCTCTCGACCTCAGCCGGAGGCACGACCTGGCCGCCCTGCAGGCCAGCCTGCAGGCCGGCCTCGGCCCCGACCTGCCCCCCCAGGCCCGGGACGGCGGGTTCGTTGCCCCCGGCGTCCGCCCTGAACTGGACGAGGCCCGGCGCCTGAGGGATGACAGCCGCCGGGTCGTGCTCTCCCTTGAGGCCCGCCTGGCTACAGAGAGCGGCGTGACCCTCAAGATCCGCCATAACGGGGTCCTGGGTTACTTCATCGAGGCCACAGCCAAGGCCGCAGAACCCCTGCTCCGCGCCCCGCTGAACGCGACCTTCATCCACCGCCAGACCCTGGCCAACCAGATGCGGTTCACCACGGTGGAGCTGGCGGAGCTTGACGCCCGGATCGCCCAGGCGGGGGAGAGGGCCCTGGCGATCGAGGCCGCCACCTTCGAGGCCTGGCGGGAACAGGCCTGCGCCCTGGCCGGTCCCGTGAGGGAAGCGGCCACGGCCTGCGCCATCCTCGACGTGGCCGCCGCCCTTGCGGAATGGGCCGAGGACAACGACGCCGTGAGGCCCGAGATCGACCGGAGCACAGTCCTCGACGCCGAGGGCGCGCGGCATCCCGTGGTGGAGGCGGCGGTCCGGCGGGCTGGCGGCGCCTTCACGCCCAACGACTGCCGGCTGGACGGCCAGGGCGTGACCGCCCCCCGGCTGGCGATTGTCACCGGCCCCAACATGGCCGGCAAGTCGACCTTCCTGCGGCAGAACGCCCTGCTGGCCGTGCTGGCCCAGGCGGGATGCCCGGTTCCCGCCCGGCGGCTGCGCCTGGGCGTCGTCGACCGCCTGTTCAGCCGGGTCGGCGCGGGCGACGACCTGGCCCGGGGCCGGTCCACCTTCATGGCCGAGATGGTCGAGACCGCCGCCATCCTGACCCAGGCCACGCCCCGGTCCCTGGTCATCCTGGACGAGATCGGTCGGGGCACGGCGACCTGGGACGGACTGGCCATCGCCTGGGCCTGCGCCGAGGCCCTGCACGACACCAACCGTTGCCGGGGCCTCTTCGCAACGCACTACCACGAACTGGCCGAGCTCGAGCGCCGGCTGGCGAGCGTGGCCAACCTGTCCATGCGCGCCCGGGAGTGGAACGGCGAGCTGGTCTTCCTGCATGAGGCTGGCCCCGGCCCCGCAGACCGGTCCTACGGCGTCCAGGTCGCGCGACTGGCGGGCGTGCCACCCGCGGTGGTGGCCCGTGCGCACGAGGTCCTGCAGCGCCTGGAGCGGGAAGCCGGCACCCCGGCCCAGCTGGGCGACCTGCCGCTGTTTGCCGCCCAGGCTCCGGGCCTCGCAGAACCGGTGGGCCCCTCGCCCGTGGTCGGTGCCCTTTCCGACATGGACCCGGACAGCATGAGCCCGCGCGAGGCGCTCGAGGCGCTCTACCGGCTGAAGGGCCTCGCCGCCCCCGGCTAGAGCCAGCCCTTGCGTCGGAACCAGAGCAGGGGCGCGACGCCACTGACCACCATCAGGCCCAGGGCCAGGGGGTAGCCCCAGGGCCAGGTGAGCTCGGGCATGACCTCGAAATTCATCCCGTAGATGGCCCCGATGAGGGTGGGCGGCATCAGGAGCACCGTGAAGACCGAGAAGGTCTTGATGCTGACGTTCTGCTCGATGTTGATCAGTCCGAGGGCCGCGTCGAGCAGGAAGGCGATGTGCGCCGACTGGGCGGCGGCGTGCTCGGTGAGGGACTGGATGTCCTGCTGCACCGAGACCAGATGGGCCTGGGCGGACGGCTTGCCCGCGATCTCGGGTGCCAGGGCGGCAAAGCTAGCCAGCCGGGCGAGGCCCGCAAGGCTGGTTCGCGCCAAGGCGGCCAGGGACTGGGTCCGCGCGAGGCTCGTCAACAGGGGCTCGAAGGCGGCGCCCCGGGGACGGTCGAAGATGGCGTTGGAGGCCGCCTGGACCCGCTCGGAGCCGCGTTCGAGGACTTCTGCCAGACGTTCGATCACCGCGTCGAGGAGGTCGAGGAAGAGGTCCACCCCGGAAGCTCCGGCATAGTCGGGGCCGGTGAGCCTCTGGCTGAAGGCCGAGAAAGCCCTGAGGGGTTCGTAGCGCAGGGTGACGAGGCGACCGCCGGTGAGGACGAAGGTCACGGGCGTCAGGATCGGGTGTTCTTCCTCGCTCCGGCTCAGCAGGCTGGCGGTCATGAAGGTCGCCCCGCCCTCCATGTAGAGGCGGCTGGACGGCTCGATCTGCGCCATTTCCCGGGAGGTGGGCAGCTGGAGGCGCAGGGCGCCCTCGAGGACGGCCTCCTCATGGCGCTCGGGGCTGACCAGTTCGATCCAGATGACGTCGTCCGGCGCCTGCCAGTCGGTGGGCAGGTCCAGGGCGTGAACGGTCCGGAAGGTCCGGGTCTCGCGGGGAAGGAGGTTGAGCATGCGCAGCCAGCCGGGGGCGCGCCGGACCGCTAGCGCGGCGGCGGCGCGGTGACCGACTGGATAAGGGCGGCGATCCGGTCGCCGGCGTCGGCGGCCTGTCCAAGGATGGACAGGGGCGAGGCGCCCGGACGGACGGTGGAGGCAACCTGGCTGGCGGCGCTCTGGGCCACGGTCAGGGCGGCGCTCTGGGCTGCATTGAACTGACCGGAGGCCATGTGCGCGGCCTGGGTATCCGGATAGATGAAGCCATAGGTCGGATAGGTGCTGGAGCCGAGATCGCGGACCGGATCGTACCAGACCTTCACCCGGGACCAGTCGCCCGCCGCGGAGACATCGATCACGGTGACGTCGCGTTCGATCTGGCCGCGCGTTCCACCAATCCGGGACCAGTTCGCATGGGTAATCTGGATGACGCGGTCAGTGAGGACCTGGCTGACGACGGCCACGTGGCCGAGGGTCATGGCACCGGAGGGCTTGAAACAGAGGACGGAGCCGGACGTAGGGGTCAGGCCCGTCTGGTAGCGGCCAGTCGCCTGGCGCCACCAGGTGTGGGCGTCGCCGAAGATCTGGATGCCGGAAACGAGCCGCGCGAAGGGCACGCACTGCCAGTAACGGTCAGCCACGGCGCTGGACAGGGGCGCGAGCGCCACGATTCCCGCGACGAGCGCCCCGACGGCGATGTGCATGGCGCGCCTGAACATCAAGCCTCTACCCTCAAACCTTCGGGACTCAGCCTTTAGCGCCTCGAGCCGAATCCCGCAAGTCCGACTGACGCATTGCACGTGGTTCCGGAAGCGAATTGAAAGTCCAATTGAATGACAGAGCTGGATATGAGTGGGATATACTTACTATTATTGACGTCTAATGCTATCTATTTTTCTGTTTCGCATTGGAAATATACTCAGGTTTTGCAGCGATTTTTGCATTTGGTTTACATATACTTTGCATGTAATCGCGTCCGATCGATCATCTGAAAGCTTTAGAGACCGCGATCAAGATTTAGGGTCGGGAGGAAAAGTCGAGAAATTGTGGTGTTCGGCCTGACCCCAGGGAGGGGAGCGGCAGCCCGGCATGTGGGCCACCGCCTGAGTTTCCGGCGCCCGGCGCCTGCAAAGAAGGCACCTCCACGACCTCGAACGGAAAATTCACCGTGGATTTTCCTCTCTCCACACTGGAATTGACGCAATCCTGCCTTACGTTTGTCCGCATGGATTCAATCGCCCCCCTTCTCACCGATCCCGCCGCCTGGGCGGCCCTTCTCACCCTGATCGCTTTGGAGGTGGTGCTCGGCGTCGACAACCTGATCTTCATCTCGATCCTCTCGAACAAGTTGCCTGAAGGGCAGAGACAGAGGGCCCGGAGGATCGGGATCAGCCTCGCCCTCATCATGCGGCTAGGCCTCCTTTCGACCCTCGCCTGGATAGTTCACCTGACGGAGCCCGTGTTCGCCCTGCCCTGGACGATCGGGGCGATTGACCTGAGCTTTTCCTGGCGGGACCTCATCCTGATCGCGGGTGGTCTCTTCCTCCTCTGGAAGGCGACAAAGGAAATCCACGGGACCATGGATCCCAAGCCCTCGGATGACGTCCTGGACAAGCGCGGCGCGGTCGCCTCCAATTTCGGAGCCGCGATCGTCCAGATCATCATTCTGGACCTGGTCTTCTCGGTGGACAGCATACTGACGGCGGTCGGCATGACCGACCAACTGCCCATCATGGTCGCCGCCGTCGTAATCACGGTGGGCATTATGCTGGTCGCCGCCGATCCCCTGGCCAACTTCATCCACAACAATCCCAGCCTGGTCATGCTGGCCCTGGGCTTCCTGCTGATGATCGGCATGGTCCTGGTCGCGGACGGCTTCGGCACGCACATCCCCAAGGGCTACATCTACACCGCCATGGCCTTCTCGGTCGGCGTGGAGATCCTGAACATGGTGGCCCGCAGGGCTGGGAACGGAAAAAGCCCGGGGCACTGACGCCGCCCGGCCGGGTGGATCGGGGGAACGGCCGGATCAGAAGAAGCTGTAGGGGTCGATGTCGACCGTGACCCGGATGGAGCCGCGCGGCTTCACCCGGGCCCGCCAGGCGCCCATATAGCCCGAGAGGTCGACCTGCCGGTCGGCCCGGACCAGGAACCGCTTCCGGCGACGCCCACGGACCAGGGCGAGGGGGGCATCGGCAGGGCCGTAGACCTCGACGCCCTCGGCATTGGGCGCAGAGGCCGCCATTTCCCGCACGAAGGCCTCAAGGGCCTCGGGATCCCGTCCGGAGACGATGACGGCGGCGAGCCGGCCGAAGGGCGGCAGGCCGGCGATCTCTCGCTCATCCAGTTCTGTGCGGACGAAGGCGTCCCGATCCTGCGCCCTGAGGGCCTGCATGACCGGATGGTCCGGCGCCCAGGTCTGGATGAGGGCCCGGCCCGGACGGTCCCGGCGGCCCGCCCGCCCGGTCGCCTGGGCCAGCAGCTGGAAGGTCCGCTCCGCCGCCCGCAGATCGCCGCCGCGCAGGCCGAGGTCCGCGTCGATCACCCCCACAAGGGTCAGGTTGGGGAAGTTGTGCCCCTTGGCGGCGGCCTGGGTGGCCACCAGTATGTCAATTCCGCCGGTCTCCATGGTCTCGACCAGGGCCCGGGCGTCCGCGGCGCTGCGTACAGTGTCCGAGGAGAAGACCGAGATCCGCGCCTCGGGAAACAACAGGCGGGCCTCCTCCTCGAGCCGCTCGACCCCCGGACCGATCGACACGAGGGAGTCCGCCGCCCCGCAGTGGGGGCAGTGGGTGGGGCGGGGCATGGAAAAGCCGGTCAGGTGGCAGACAAGGCGGTTGGTGTAGCGATGCTCCACCAGCCAGGAATCAGTGTCGGGCGCCGTGAGCTTCTGGCCGCAGGCCTTGCAGAGCACCAGGGGAGCGTAGCCGCGCCGGTTCAGGAAGAGCAGGGTCTGCTCCCCCGCCGCGAGCGTCTCGGCCATGGCCCTGGCCAGGGGGGGTGAGATCCACCGTCCCGTCTCCGGGGGCGCCTCCCGAAGGTCAACGAGACGGATGTCCGGCAGACGGGCCTCTCCATGCCGGTCGGATAGCCGGAGCCAGCGGTACCGGCCGGTCTCTGCGTTGCGCAGGGACTCCAGGGACGGCGTCGCTGACGCCAGGATGACAGAGGCATCCTCGATCTTGGCGCGGACCACGGCCAGGTCCCGGGCCTGGTAGATGAAGCCCTCCTCCTGCTTGAAGGCGGAGTCGTGCTCCTCGTCCACCACCACCAGGGACAGCCGCCGGAAGGGCAGGAAGAGGGCCGAGCGGGCACCCACCACGACCCGGCATCGGCCTTCTGCCACGGCATCCCAGACCTGGCGCCTCTGGGGCGGGGCGACGCCGGAGTGCCATTCGCCCGGGGCGCCGCCGAACCGTTCCGCAACCCTTGCAATCAGGGCCTGGGTCAGGGCGATCTCCGGCAGCAGGATCAGGACCTGGGCCGCCGGATCCGTGGCCAGGGCGGCACGGACCGCCTCCAGATAGACCTCGGTCTTTCCCGATCCTGTCACGCCATCCAGGAGGGCGGCCTGGAAACCGCCCTCGCCGATCATGGCCTTGAGGGCAGCGGCGGCGGCGGCCTGACTGGCATTGAGGGGCGGCGCGGGCAGGTCCAGGTCGGGCGGTCCAAACGGATCTGGCGCCGGCGCGAAGCGAAGCTCGAGGGCACCGTCGTCGATCAGGCCCCGGACGACGGCGGCGGAGACTCCCGCCCTGCGGGCGAGGTCTGCGGGCATGGCGGGACCCGCGGCCGCGGCCTCCAGGACCCGGGTGCGAGCGGGAGTGGAGCGGGTGGGTAGCCGGCCGGTAGCCGCCGCCATCCGGTCGGGACGCGGCGGCGGTGCCCTCGCACCGCGCAGGGCGATGGCCAGGGGCAGGCCGGCGACGTCAGCGGCGTAGCGGGCGGCCCACTGCACGAACTCCAGGGTGGCGGGGCTGAGTGGAGGCGCATCAATTCGCCCGGCCAGGGGCTTCAGCGGCCGGTTCCCGCCGGCGCCCTCGCGCAACCCGGTCACCACCCCGGTCACAAGGCGGCCCCCGAGGGGCGCGGCGACCTGGTCGCCCACAGCCAGCTCCAGGCCCTCGGGCGCCTCGTAGTCGAAGGCCTCGGGGAGGGGCAGGGGCAGGAGGACGGAGGCGATGCGGCTCATCTTGTCGTCTTCATACCCCGAGTGTGCCCGCGCCGCCTCCGGTTCCTCGACAGGATCAGGTCGGGGCTTCCGGGCGGCGGCCATGAGCCCTACAAGACCCCGACAACAGAAGCGGACGCAGCAGCATGCAACTCTTCCTCGATACCACGGATGTGGCGATCCTCCGGGACCTGGCCGCTACAGGCCTCGTCGACGGGGTGACCACCAACCCCACCCTGATCGCGAAGTCGGGCCGACCGATGTTCGAGGTGATCGCCGAGATCTGCAGCCTGGTCGAGGGGCCGGTCAGCGCAGAGGTGGCCGCCACCGACACGGCGGGCATGCTGGCCGAGGGGGCAAAGCTGGCCGCCATCGCGCCCAACGTGGTGGTCAAGGTGCCGCTGACCCGGGAAGGCCTGGTGGCAACCTCCGAGTTCGCGGTCCAGGGCATCGCCACCAATGTGACCCTCTGCTTCTCCGCCGCCCAGGCCCTGCTGGCGGCCAAGGCGGGCGCCTCATACATCTCGCCCTTCATCGGCAGGCTGGACGACCATGGCGCCGACGGCATGTCGCTGATCGCCGAAATCCGCGCCATCTACGACAACTACGACTTCGATACCGAGATCCTGGCGGCGTCGATCCGAAGCCCCGACCATGTCACGATGGCGGCCCTGGCCGGGTCGGACTGCGCCACCCTGCCGCCGGAGGTCTTCGCCGCCCTCTTCAAGCACCCGTTAACCGAACGGGGCCTTTCTCAGTTCCTGAGCGACTGGGCCGCAACCGGGCAGTCGATTCTCTGACGGAGGCGGAACACGAATGCGCGGGGCAGGCGAGGCAGAGCCGACGGAAGACCCCTGTCCCGAGACCGTACGGGCCGCCCTCCTGAAGCGTCCGGACATTCTGACAGGCGATCCCGCGACCCTGCAGGCCCTCGGCCTAGCCCTTGGCGCGGACGCCCGCGTGGTGGCGTTTGGTCCCGCGGCCCTGGCCCGGGTCAGCGAGACGGCACGCCGGGAGAGCGAGGCCCGGGCCAGCCTCGAGGCCGTGGCGCGGGCCAATTTCGTCGCCCATGCCCAGACCCGCGAGGCGGTGGTGGACCTCCTGGACGCCAGGGACGCCCCCGACCTGGCCCGACGCCTTGACGAGATCGCACGCACCCGGTTCGGGCTGCAGGCCGGAGCCCTGGGGCTCGAGGGCCTGGCGGCACCGGAGGGCTGGCGAGCGCTGCCACCCGGGGGCGTGGACCAGCTCCTCGAGCCCGGGGCCAACCTCCTGCTCGGCTTCCGGGCCACGGCCCTGGGCCTGTTCGGCGATCAGGCGCCCTTCATCCGGTCCATGGCCCTGGCCCGGCTGGACCTGCCCGACGACGGGGGCGTGGGCCTGATGGGGTTTGGCTCCGGCGACCCCGAAGGCTTCACCCCGGACATGGGCCCGGAGCTTGTCGGCTTCATGGCCCGGGTGACCGAGAGGCTGGCGGGGCGGCTCCGGCGCTGATGGACGCCCGCGCCGCCCTCGACCAGTGGCTGGAGCACCTTGAGCAGGAAAGGCGGCTATCGCCGCGCACCCTGGCCACCTATGGATTCATCGGCCGGCGCTATCTGGGCTTCCTGGAGCGCCACCGTGGCGGCCCTCTGTCTGCGGGCGACCTTGGAGAGATCAGCGCAGCGGAGATCCGGGCCTGGCTGGCCGTGCTGCGCCAGGGCGAAACACCGCTCTCGCCGCGGTCCCTGTCCCAGTCCCTGTCGGCGGTGCGCACCTTCCATGCCTTCCTGGACCGGCGGCTGGACATTCCCAATCCGTCCCTCGCCCTTGTGAGGGGGCCGCGCGTGCGCCCCTCCGCGCCCCGCCCGGTCACGGAGACCCAGGCGGCGGAACTCCTCGCCGAACCCGGCCTGGACGCCAACCTCGACCCCTGGGAGGCTGCGCGGGACGCTGCAGTCCTGACCCTGCTCTACGGCTGCGGCCTGCGCATTTCCGAGGCCCTGTCCCTGCGCCGGCGGGACGCGCCGCTCGGGGAGGTCCTGCGCATCACCGGCAAGGGGGGAAAGACCCGGATGGCGCCGATCCTGCCCCGGGTGGCCGAGGCGGTGGACGCCTATGCCCGCGCCCTGCCCTTCCCCCTTTCCCCCGACGAGCCCCTGTTCCGAGCCCGGCGGGGCGGCCCCCTTTCCCCCCGGCATGTCCAGGCGACGGTGCAGGGGATGCGGGGGCGGCTGGGCCTGCCCGACAGCGCCACGCCCCACGCCCTGAGACACGCCTTCGCCACCCACCTGCTGGGCGCCGGCGCCGATCTCAGGTCGATCCAGGAACTGCTCGGCCACGCCTCCCTGTCCACCACCCAACGGTACACCCAGGTGGATTCCGCGGCCCTGCTCCGGGCCTATGCGAGCGCCCACCCGCGAGCCTGAATCCTGATAGTCTGACTGGGCGGACACCCTAAGGTTACAAATCGTCTCCCACCTCGAGGAAAGCTCAGATGAAACCGTCGACCCTCGCCGCCGCCGCGACCCTCCTCCTCGGCACCACGTCTGGCGCCAACGCAGAGGACGCCGCCAACAACGGCACGGACCCGACCAAGCTGACCACCCAGGCCCACGCGACCTGGGAGCGCCTGGACCTCAACGGCGGCTTCCGGAGCGACACCCTGAAGCTGAACTACACGGTTCCGCTCGGGGAAAAGCGGGACTGGAGCGTCCGCTACCGGGTCCCCCTCGCCTCCGTCGACGTCCTTGGGGACGACAGCTACGGCCTGGGCGACGCCTCCGTGCAGGTGGCCCATGTCTTCGGCCTGAGCCGCCAGGGCGGCTGGGTCGCGCAGGGGGAAATGATCTTCGACACCGCGTCCCGGGACGAGCTCGGCCCGGGCAAGAACGTCCTCAAGGGGACGCTCATCAAGGCCTGGTTCCTCAAGAACGGCGCGATCTTCGCCCCGGCCCTCGTTCATTCGGAGTCGCTCTGGGGCGACGACCGCAGGCGGGATGTCCGGTCCACCACCGTGGACTTCTACTACGTGCCCAAGCTGAAGGATTCGCGGAACCTCCTCACGTTTGATCCCTCGATCAACCAGGACTGGGAGAACGACAGGACCTTCCTGGGCCTGGCGGTGACCTACGGCCGGGTGGTCGGTCCCGCCTTCGGCGGCACGGGCATCGTGACGATCAAGCCCCAGGTCTTCGCCGGCGACGGTCGTCCCGGGGACTGGGGCCTGGAAGTCGGCTACAAGGTGCTCGGCTTCTGAGCCTGGACCGGTGACAGGCCGTCAGGCCTGCATGGTCCAGCCCTCGACGCCCATGGCCGCCTGCCGGCCGGCCTCGGAGCGCGTCGGGTGCGGATGGCAGATGCGGGCGATGTCCTCGCTGGCGGCCCGGAAGGCCATGGCCACGCAGTACTCGCCGATCATCTCGCCCGCCTGAGGCCCCAGTATGTGCACGCCCAGGACCTCATCCGTGGCGGCGTCGGCCAGGACCTTCACGAGGCCGTCGGTCTCGTGGTTGATCTTGGCCCGGCTGTTGGCGGCAAAGGGGAACTTGCCGGCCTTGTAGGCGCGGCCCTCGGCCTTGAGCTGCTCTTCGCTGCGGCCGACCCAGGCGACCTCGGGGGTGGTGTAGACCACGCTGGGTACCAGGTTGTAGTCCACGTGCCCTGCCTTGCCGGCGATAAGCTCGATGCAGGCGACGGCGTCCTCCTCGGCCTTGTGGGCCAGCATGGGGCCGTGGATCACGTCGCCGATAGCCCAGATGCCCGCCGCCGCCGTGCGGAAGTGGTCAGTTTCCAGGAAGCCCCGGGCGTCGGGGACCAGGCCCACCGTCTCCAGGCCCAGGCCCGCCGTATAGGGACGCCGGCCAACGGCCAGGAGGACCCGGTCAGCGGTCAGGGTCTCGGCGGCACCGCCCGCGGCGGGCTCGACCGTGAGGTCCACCCGGGACTTACCGGCCTTGGCGCCGGTCACCTTGGCGCCGAGACGGAAGTTTATGCCCTGCTTGGCCAGGATCCTCTGGAAGGCCTTGGCGACCTCGGCGTCCATGCCCGGGCAGATGCGATCCAGGTACTCGACCACGGTTACCTCGGCGCCCA
>CAIZKE010000322.1 GCA_903933475.1 uncultured Alphaproteobacteria bacterium
GGTCTCGGCGGCCCTTCACGTGGCCGGGGACGGGGTCTGCGTTCCCGCCGTCCGCTGGCTGGCCGACGCCCTGCTGGAGCCCCTGCTGGAGGGTCCCGGCGGTTCCCGGGTTTAGAAATCCTGCGCCCCGGCGGCGAAAACCCGCCTTCCCAAAGCCGCGCGGGCCCCTAAGGTCGCTCTTCCCTGTTCCGGAGACTTCGCCATGGCTGGATCCCCCTACGACGCCGCCCGCTATCGCCGCGCCGGCCGCGGCAAGGTCTATGAGTCGATCATCGACACCATCGGCGACACCCCCCTGGTGGCCCTGCCCAACCTGACCCGGGCCCTGAAGCCGAAGGGCCGGGTCCTGGCCAAGCTGGAGTTCTTCAACCCCATCGCTTCGGTGAAGGACCGGATCGGGGTCTCGATGATCGAGAACCTGGAGGCCCAGGGCCTGCTGAAGCCCGGCGCCACCCTGATCGAGCCGACCAGCGGCAACACCGGCATCGCCCTGGCCTTCGTGGCCGCCTCCAAGGGCTACAAGCTGATCCTCTGCATGCCCGAGAGCATGTCCATCGAGCGCCGCAAGATGCTGCTCCTGCTGGGCGCCCAGCTGGAGCTGACCCCTGCCGAGCGCGGCATGGCCGGGGCGATCGCCCGCGCCCGGGAGATCGTCGAGGCTACTCCCGGGGCGGTCATGCCCCAGCAGTTCGAGAGCGCCGCCAACCCCCTGATCCACAGGGTCTCCACCGCCGAGGAGATCTGGAACGACACGGACGGGGCGGTGGACGCCGTCGTCTCCGGCGTTGGCACGGGGGGCACAATCAGCGGCATCGGGCAGGTCCTGAAGGCCCGCAAGCCCGGCCTGAAGATGGTGGCGGTGGAGCCCGCGGCCTCGCCGGTCCTGTCGGGCGGCAGCCCCGCCCCGCACAAGATCCAGGGCATCGGCGCCGGATTCGTGCCGGCGATCCTGGACCGGGGCGTGATCGACGAGATTGTCCAGGTCTCGAACGAGGACAGCTTCGCCATGGCCCGGCGCGTGGCGCGGGAAGAAGGGATCCCAGTGGGCATCTCCTCGGGCGCGGCCCTGACAGCGGCCTTCAGCCTGGCGGAACGGGACGACTATGCCGGCAAGACCATTGTCGCCATCATCCCCTCCTTCGCGGAGCGCTACCTCTCCACGGCCCTCTTCGACGGCCTCTGAGGGCGGGGTTCCAGCCCCGAGCTTAAGGTGCGGCTCAGTGGGCTTCTGAGCACCCTGGTGCCTCGATCCTGACCTCGCAGCGGACCGAGTTGGCGATGAAGCACTCGGCGTGGCTCGCCGCGTGCAGGGCCTCCAGGGCCTCGGGGTCCGGGGCTGGGCCCACCCAGGAAATGTCCGGCCGCAGGACCACCTCGACCAGGCCCTTGCGGCCCGTGGCGACCTCGCCCATCCGGCCCCGGGCGGCGTCAGCATAATGGCCGATGACGAAGCTGGCCCGCCGGGCCTTGTCCAGGAAGGTCAGCATGTGACAGCTGGACAGGGCCGCCACCAGCA
>CAIZKE010000323.1 GCA_903933475.1 uncultured Alphaproteobacteria bacterium
CCAGGAGGACCGAGGCGCCCTCGGCGTGGAACCGGCGGGCGGCGGCGGCGCCAATGCCCGAGGCCCCGCCCGTGATGACCGCCACCCTGCCTTCGAACCGTCCCCTGGGCGCCTCCGCATCTATACCTTGCCGCCACCCTGCCTCAGGGAGGCGGGGGATGCACCCCCGGGGCTAAGCCGAACATCCAGTTTCATCTGTGTGTCGTGATTCCATCTGGGCTTCTGTCACAGAGGTGCGCGATCGGTTTTGCCTCTCTTTCCGGGGGGCAAGGGTGGGAGATCGGCGACATCAAGGACACGCAGCCCTGACGGACCTGCCGCCGGTCGAGACCCTGCGCGACTGGATTGGCGAAGGCCTGAGGGCGGCTGGCGGGGAATGCCACCGCTCCCTCATCCTGTCCTACATCGCCAGCCGCACCGGCCTGCCCGCCAGCCGCGATCTCGAAACCCGGATAGTCAGGGCTTTCGAAATGGCGGCATCGGACCTCGCATCGCCCTTCGAGCCCCGGTTCGGGTCCGGGTCCCATCGTTGGCGGCTGCGCTCCCGGGAGACCCGATCCGGACAGGTCTGAGGCCGGTGGCGTAACCCTTGGGGGTCAGGGAGACGACTCACCCTGACCGGCCTGGCCGGACCTCATCGTGGGCCTCGGGATCGCCGCCCTGAACACAGACGCCGCCCGCAAGGAACATGCGGCGGCGGCCGGGAGCGAGCTCAGATCTCGAGGCAGATCTTGCCGAAGTGCTTCTGCGAGATCTGGTGAGCGAAGGCAGCGGCAATACCGTCCAGCGGGAAGGTGGAATCGATCACCGGGCGGATGGTCGAGACCTCCAGGGCCCGGATCATCTCCTCCTGCTCCTGGCGGGAGCCCACGGTAACGCCCTTCACGGCCACGTTCTTGGACATGATCACGGCCGTGGGCACCTCACCTGCGAAGCCCGCCAGCACGCCGATCAGCGAGATGTGCCCGCCGATCCGGGTGGCCGTGACGGACTGGCCCAGGGTGCCCGCCCCGCCGATCTCGACCACGACATCGACGCCCCGTCCGCCGGTCAGGGCGGCCGCAGCGGCGCCCCATTCCGGGGTCTGGCGATAGTTCACCAGATGGTCCGCCCCCAGGGCCTTCAGCTTTTCGAGCTTCTCGTCCGAGGACGAGGTCGAGATGACAGTGGCACCCGCCGCCTTGGCCAGTTGCAGGGCGAAGATGGAGACCCCGCCCGTGCCCTGGGTCAGGACCACGTCGCCGGGCTTGATCCGCGCCTCGACCATCAGGGCCCGCCAGGCGGTGAGGGCGGCGCAGGGCAGGGTTGCGGCCTCGGCGAAGGACCAGCCGGCCGGCATTCGCGTGAAGGCCCGGACCGGCATGGCCACGTACTCCGCCGCAAAGCCGTCGGCATGGTCCCCGGGCACGCCCAGCAGGCGCTCCAGGACCGGACCGCCGGTCTGCCAGTTGGGGAAAAAGGTCGACAGGACCCGGTCGCCCGGGGCGTAGCCCGTCACCCCTTCGCCTACGGCGACCACCTCGCCGGCGCCATCGGACATGGGGATGCGACCGTCGGCGGACGGGATCATGCCCGCCACCACGGCGAAGTCATGGAAGTTGAGCGAGCTGGCGCGGAC
>CAIZKE010000324.1 GCA_903933475.1 uncultured Alphaproteobacteria bacterium
ACCGAACCGGTGATCGCCGCGCGCCGGGCCTGCCCGGCCCGCTCGCGGGCGGCGATGCCCAGGGCCTGGAGCGCGAGGAAGGTGTCGGGGACCAGGACGTGGGGCGCGTCGACCGGGCGTGAGGCCAGGACCCCCGCCGCCCCGGCCGCCATGGCCTGCGCAACAAATTCGTGGCCGTCACGGGCTCCGCCCAGGGCGATGAAGAGGTCGCCAGGCTCGAGGCTGCGGGTATCGATGGAGACGCCATGCGCCTGGAAGGCCCGGGAGGCGCGGCCGCCGGTCGCCTTTGCCAGGGTGGCAGCGGTCCAGAGCGAGCGTCGGGTCATCAGGTCGTCTCTAGGGCTGAAAGGGTTTCTGCGACGTCGTCGAAGGGAAGTGTGACGCCGGCGACGACCTGTCCCTGCTCATGCCCCTTTCCGGCAACGACCAGTACGTCTCCCGCGGACAGGCCGGCGACAGCGGCCCGGATCGCCTCGCGGCGGTCGCCGATCTCCTCCAGGTCCGGATGGCCGGCCCGAACCTCGGCGCGGATGACCGCCGGATCTTCGCTGCGGGGATTGTCATCGGTGACGATGGCCAGGTCGGCCAGGCGGCCGGCGACCTCGCCCATCAGGGGGCGCTTGGTGCGGTCCCGGTCGCCGCCGGCTCCGAAGACCACCACGAGACGCCCCGAGGCGTGGGGGCGCAGGGCCTGGAGCACGGTCTCGAGCCCGTCAGGGGTGTGGGCATAGTCCACATAGGCCTCGGCACCGGAGGCCGAGGTGCCCACCTTCTGGAGGCGGCCCGGGGCACCAGTCAGGCCCTCAAGGGCCGCGAAGACGGTTTCAGGCGCGTCACCGACGGCAAGGCTGAGGCCCGCGGCGGCCAGGGCGTTCAGGGCCTGGAAGGCGCCGGCCAGGGGCAGGTCCACCCGCCAGGTGCGGCCGGCGTGCTCGATGCCGAGAACCTGCCCGCCGGGGCGCGCCTGGCGGCTGGCCAGCCTGAGGTCCCGCCCCTCGACGCCGAAGGTGATCAGGTCGGCCCCAGCCAGGACAGCGGCGGCGGCGAAGGCCGGGAAGGCCGGGGAATCGGCATTGAGGACCGCAGGGGCACCCCGGGGCAGAAGCGTATCGAACAGCCTCAGCTTGGCCGCCTGATAGCTGGCCATGTCGCCATGATAGTCCAGATGGTCCTGGGTCAGATTGAGGAAGGCGGCGGCGGCGAGGCGAACCCCGTCAAGGCGCCGCTGGTCGATCCCGTGGGAGGAGGCCTCCAGGGCGAGGTCGTCTACGCCCCTTCCTGCCATCTCCGCCATCAGGGCTGCGACGTCGCTGGCGTCCGGCGTGGTCAGGCCGGCAGGCGTCAGGACCACGTCCTCCTGGCCTGGAGCCGTGATGCGCACGCCAAGGGTGCCCATGCTGGCGGCCGGTCGACCGCCGGCGGCGGCGATCTGGCGCCTGAAGCCGGCCACCGAGGTCTTGCCGTTGGTCCCGGTCACAGCGACCACGACACCGGGCTGGCGGCCGTGGAAGGCAGCGGCGGCAAGGGCGTAGGCCCTGCGGGGATCCTCGCTGACGATCACCGGGACGCCGAGGCCTGGAAGGTCCCGGCCGCAGAGTACCGAGGCGGCACCTGCGGCAACGGCCAGGGGCGCGAAGTCGGCCCCATCCCTGACGACGCCGGGAAGGGCGGCAAACAGGACGCCCGGGCCGACCCTGCGGCTGTCGGACGTCACGCCGGTGATCTCCGGATCTTCCGGCAGGTCCCGACGAAGGATCTGGGACAGACGCATGACGGTCAGCGCTCGGGGCTCGCGGCGGCCACAACGACGGGGGCGGGCGCGACGGCCACCTGCTCGAAGTGACGGTGGACGCCAAGGAAGGGAGCGATGCGGTCGATGACCTTGCCCGCCGCGGGTGCCGCGGTGAGGCCGCCGGTCCGCCCGCCGGACTCCGCGTCCGCGATCGGCTCGTCGATGATCACCAGAACCATGTAGCGGTCGTCGGTCAGGGCCCCATCGGTGGGGAAGACGGAGGCGAAGGAGGCGAGGACCTTATCCTTGACGTAGCGGCCGCCGATGACCTTTTCCGCCGACCCGGTCTTGCCGCCAACGCGCAGGCCCGTCGCATTCGCCCGACGTCCGGAGCCTTCCTGGACATTGCTCCGCATCAGGTCGAGCATCTGGCGGGAGGTCTCCTCGGTGACCACACGGCGCCCCTCGGGCCGGGCGCCGGCGCGCATGGGCTGCAGGGTCAGGGGCACGTAGCGTCCGCCATTCATGATGGAGCCTATGCCCGCAGCCAGGGCGGCGGGGCTCACCGAGATGGCGTGGCCAAAGGAGGCCGAGGCGATGGTGTTGGGGTTCCACTCCCGCGGCACGATCGGCCGGGCGCTCTCCGCAAGTTCGATGGGCGCGGCACGGAACAGGCCGAAGGCATCGAAATAGCGGGTCATCGAGGGCCCGCCGACCTGAAGGGCAATCTGGCTGGCGCCGATGTTCGAAGACTTCAGGAAGACATCCCTGGCGGTCATGTTGTGGCCAACGGCGTGGAGGTCCCGGATGACGCGGGATCCGAGCTTCACGCCCTGGGTCGTGTTCAGCACGGTCTCCGGTGTGATCCGATGGGTGTCGAGGCCGATGGCCAGGGTGAAGACCTTGAAGGTCGAACCCATCTCGTAGACCGAGGCCACCGCCCGGTTGCGAAGCTGGTCCGGAGAGGACGTTCCCGCATGGTTCGGATCGAAGTTCGGCCAGGAGGACATGGCCAGGACCTCGCCGGTCTGGACGTTGGTGATCAGGCCAACGGCGCCCTTGGCCTGCAGGCGGGTCGCCGCAGCGCTCAGTTCATCTTCAAGGGCCGCCTGGACGCGGACGTCGATGGACAAGGGGGTTGGCTGTTGGTCGCCCGCACCTGCACGGACCCGGCTGTTGAAGGCGCCTTCAGCGCCTGCCAGGCCCATGCCACCCGTGTCTGAAAAGCCGATGAGGTGGGCTGCGGAATCCCCAAGGGGATAGACCCGACGGGGCTCTCGCTCAAAGGACAGGCCAGGAAGGCCGAGGTCGTGGATGCGGTCCCGGTCTCGGGGCGAGAGCGGGCCGGCGAGGAAGGTCCGACGCGACCCGTTCAGGGCCTTGTCGAGGCGCGCGACCGGCAGGCTTGGTAGTGTGGCGATCAGGCCCCGACGGACTTCCGCCTTGTCCCAGACGTCATGCGGATCGAGATAGAGGGTGAAAAAGGGCAGGTCAGCAGCGAGCAGAGACCCGCGTCGGTCCACCAGGGGTGCCCGTCCCGGACCTGCGCCGCCTGCGGTCAGGCCGGTGCCGTCGGGCCCCTGGAGCAGGGCACGACGGGTGGCACCAACCGCCAGGGAGGCGAAACCCACCACGAGGAGCGCCAGGACCACCAGGATACGGATTCGGGTGTCATCCTCGGCCCGGCCGGAGGCACGGGTCTTCTCAAAGGCCCGCTCCAGACTCCAGAGCCTGTCCTTGATCCAGCGCCAGCCCGGCGTCGCAAGTCCCGTGTGGATAAGGCTCATGGCTTAGGTTCCGGGGCGGGGGTAGGGGCGGGAGCGGGGGAAGCGGCAGGCTCGTCTTCAGCCACGGAGGAAGTCTCGGTCTCCGCCGGAAGGGGCGGCACAGCCGCGTCTGCGGCCGCGGCGGGGACAGCAGACAGGGGAGACTGAAGGGCCTCAGCGAGCCTCTCCGGGGGGATCTCATGTCCAGAGGAAACTGGGGCGAGACCGCCGTAGGCGCGCGCCATGGCGGCAAGCCGCTCGGGGCGCTCCAGGTGGGCGACCTCAGCCTCGAGCAGGACGATCCGGTCACGCTCCTGGGCGATCCTCCGCTCTACCGTGGCGATCTGGCCCCGCTCGCGCCCGGCGAAGGTCTTGGCGAGGTAGACGCCGAGGATGAGGGCGACCAGGACGAGGAAGAGAAGGACGTCGATGGCCCTGAAGCCCAGGAGGCGGCGATCCAGGAAGGTCATGCCGCGACCGTCCAGACGGGGGCCGGCGTGCGCTCCGCGGCCCTCAGGCGCGCCGAGCGCGCACGCGGATTGGCCGCAGCCTCCGCATCGCCAGGTGCCGTCGATCGCACGGACAGCAGGGCGAAGCTGGGATCCGCGCCCCGCGGCGCTTCGGGGGCATGGCGCGAGGTTCCCGGTGTGCGGCCAGAGCGCGGACCCAGGAACCCCTTCACGATCCGGTCCTCGAGGGAATGGAAGGTGACCACGGCCAGGCGTCCGCCGGGCCGGAGTGCCCGCTCGGCGGCGACAAGGCCGGCCTCGAGTTCGGCCAGTTCGTCGTTTACGGCGATCCGCAGGGCCTGGAAGGCGCGGGTCGCAGGGTGGACCCGGGCGCCCCTGCGCCCGCCGAGGACGCGCTCGATCAGGCTGGCGAGGTCCGTGGTGCGGGTGAAAGCCTGCTCGGCGCGACGGCGGGCTATGGCAGCGGCGATCCGGCGGGACTGGCGTTCCTCGCCATAGACCCAGAGCAGGCGCGCCAGCTCGGCGGGTTCAGCGGTGTTGACCAGGTCAGCCGCTGTGGGTCCGTCCGCACCCATGCGCATGTCCAGGGGGCCGTCGCGGAGGAAGGAAAAGCCGCGATCGGCCTCGTCCAGCTGCATTGAGGACACGCCGAGGTCCAACGCCACCCCGTCGACCGAAGCCTCGCCCAGCAGGTCCGCCATGGACGAGAAGGGCGCAAGGACCAGCCGGAACCGGGGGCCAAGCCCCTCGGCGAAACGGGCTGTCGTCGGGTCCCTGTCGAAGCCTGTGACCTGGGCCCCGGCATCGAGGAAGGCGCGACTATAGCCGCCGGCCCCGAAGGTCCCGTCCACCACGTGCCGCCCGGGCGCCGGACCGATGGCGGCGACCACCTCGTCGAGCAGCACGGGCTTGTGGGGAGATGTCATCCCGCCAGCCCCGACCTTTGGGCCCGCTGGGCACCCCGAAGCTGGGCCAGCCCCTCGCGGGCCAGCTCCCTCTGGGCGGCGCGGTGGGCCTGGAAGGCATCGCGCTCCCAGATCTGGAACCGGTCGCCCAGCCCGACCACCACCACCCAGTCGGTCAGGCCGAAGGCGTCGCACAGGGTCTCGGGAAGGGTAATGCGCCCGGCCGTATCGAAGTTCAGGCGCGCCATGCCACCGAGCACCGAGGTCTCCAGGGCCGAACGCAGGGGATCGCCGAAATCCAGCTCCTCGATCACACCCAGGTAGCGGTCGAACAGGATCTGACCGCCACCTTCGATGCAGTCGGCCTCGATGGAGGGAAAGCAGACTACCCCGTCGAAGGGGCCGGCCACGGCGGCGCGGAACTCCTGCGGCACGACAATGCGCCGCTTGGCGTCCAACTGCTTTTCGAACGTCGAGATGAACATCCCGCAGCGTCCCATCCTGCAGCCCTTCAGGCTGCGCCCATGCCGATCCCGGAATGACGCCGGCCGCGACGGAAGCCGCGGGGGGAGGTGCCTGTCCAGGGTTCAATTGG
>CAIZKE010000325.1 GCA_903933475.1 uncultured Alphaproteobacteria bacterium
CCCGGCGCCTTCCGACACGCCAGCCGCCATGCTAACCCGGCGCGGGGGCCTGTAGCTCAATGGTTAGAGCCGACCGCTCATAACGGTCTGGTTGCAGGTTCGAGTCCTGCCGGGCCCACCAGCCTCCGCTCGCTTCGCGAGCTACGGCTCGGCAAGCTAGCCCAGGGGGGTGGGGGCGAAGCGAGGGGAGGCTGCCGCGACGAAGCCTTAAGGGCGGAGGCGGGCTGGCGCAGGCATTATCGGAGGCTCAGGAATGACCTACGTTTACATCCTTCGAAGCCTGCAAACGCCCGAGCGCTTTTATGTCGGCGTGACCAGAGATCTGCAGTCACGGCTCACGCGTCACAACGCTGGAGAAGTCTCACATACGTCGAAGTTCGTGCCGTGGGAGATCAAGACCTACCTCGCCTTCTCCGACAAAGAACAGGCCTTCGCCTTCGAGAAATACCTGAAATCGGCTTCCGGCGGCGCCTTCGCGACAAAGCGACTGTAACGCCTCAACCTGCCAGCCAAATCGGCGGCGCCCTGGGACACTTGTCGATGTTCGGATCGATCCTGCGTTCCCAGCCTGGTGTACGCCTCTCCTCGATGGCCCGGTCTTGCTGCGCGAGCAGCAGCAGGAAGTGACCCAGGGAAGAGCCGGCGGCCCAGCGCGGCCGCTCGAACAGGTCCTCGTGATCAAAGAAGTAGACCGCCGGGCTCGCCGCGCCGGAGGACAGGTCCAGTCCGTAGAGGCTCCCGGCTCCATCCGAGAAGATCGGGACCGCCTGAGCCGGCAGAAGGGCCCGCAGCATACCCTCCCGTCGCCGCTCAGGACGTTCGTTCCACTTCGGAAGGATGGCCCTGAAGTCACCGACAGCCTCGACGCCCTCGCGGTAGAAGGCTTCGAGGTCGGCAGGCATCCGGTCGCCCAGGAGTGCCCGGACGTAGGCCACGAGGCCGTCCGGACTTCCCCCCGGCCGCTGGCGAAGGGCACCCTGGGCATCCAGTGTGCAACAGGCCTTCTGAACCGTGAAACCCATGCTGTTTTCTACTTTCGGGGGAGGGGTGGGGGTCTAGAGACACCGACCCTCAACACGTAGGGCTCAATTAGCTTATCCAACCTCATGGCCTGCGCCACTATTTCCGCTTGGGTGGGAATGCGTCCGGCCAGAGCACGGACAAAATCCGCCTCAGATCGGCTAGCGATCAAGTGAGCCTCCCGCATTAGGGGGATCAGATTAGCAAGCCGATTGGGATCGGCGTTTGGAAACAGATGCGCGAACCGGAGCGCAACACGGTGATGTACCTCGCCATCGATTTTGCTTGCTGGAGTCCCATTCGCCTGGGCGATCCGTTTCCTAGCTGCCGCGCGAACGACGTTTCTTTCGATTTCTGTAAGTGGAGACGGGACCGAAGCCGCTTCTTGACTCAGTTGATTAGTCGCCAATCGCTTGAGTTGAGATGCCGCCAGCCTTCCAGTCAGCAGGCTTACACCTTCCGCCAAGAGTGGAGCCGTGATCGGAGCAAGTGCAGGAATGGCCATCCAGCTGTTGCGGCGGGACTCAGCGCGTACAACGTCCTTGAAGGCTGCCTGCTCGCGCCTCAGCTCCACCAACTCAGGGTCTTGAAATGGCGACTGGTGGGCAGTCCGTGACGGTGCGCCGGGACCTGGGGTCCTTGGAAGGGTGATCGGTTGAAGTGGGCGTTGATGAGAGAGGATTTCAGCAGGGCTCCGCCAGGACGCTGCAACGTCCCGGCGCCGCCGCTCCATCCAGTCTTCAATTCCCTTCGGGTGGGCGACCTTTTGTAACTCTTGCAGACCGGCCATGCGTGATCATTCCCCGAAAGGCAAATGCGCGTTGCACGGCCCAATGAGGGCTCCAACGCGAGATTGAGATGGGTTTCTTTCTACCAAATGATCAGCTCGAGTCGAAACAAAACAAGAACGAATCAGGCCGTTGCTTGGCGAGATGTCGTGCGGTTCTGACATCATGAGAGGTCAGAGTGACCTGCGGACTCGTTAAGATGCTCGATCAGGGTAACCTCAAACCCAAGAACCTGACCCCAGCCTTCACCCCCTACCCGCAAACTCAGCCCCATCTCGCTCGTCTGGCTCCAGCCCGGGTCTTCGTAGAGGGGGCGGCCCATGGGGGTGGCGTGGAAGATCATGTGGTCCAGGCCGCGCCGGCGTGCCTCTTCCATGGCCAGGTCCATAAGAGCGCGGGCGAGGCCCTGGCCCCGGTGCTTCGGCTCAACCGCGAATTCCGAGGGCCCTTAGCCAAGCATCCACCTGTCCGAAGGCGTCGGTTTGCCATTGGTCAGCTGTTCGGTCATCGAGGATGTCTGCTTCGGCTGCGAACCGCCGGACGCACTCTGGTCCGTGGCCGTCTCGTCGCTCGAACTTGCTAGAGATGTGCTGATAGCCGATGACCGCCTCCGCGTTCTCAAGAAGTGGCAGGCAGTCGACCGCCAGAGCCTTCGCACCCCCGTGGTAGTTCCGGATGCAGTAGTAGATGTCGTAGGCGTCCTTTTCCTTTAACCGTCCGTTGAGGGCATAGCCCTTCATTGCCAGGAGAGCCGGAACCGACGCGACGGCGAGTTTCACCTGATTGTATCCACCCTTGGGCATCAGGCCTTCGAGATTGATGGTTTCGAAGTAGCGGAGAGCGAGGTCGGCACCATCCGCTTTCTGGACGGCGAAGTTTTCCACCAGCGGCGGATCATTTCTCGTCAAGACAGCGTCACGGGGCATCAGGAAGTCGATGATCACGCCTATTGGCGGACCATCCTTGACCGGGACCTTGCGAACCATCTGGAACTTCCTCAAATCGTCGCTCTGCGCATAGTCGTGTTTCTTCAGCTCCTCGATCAGCATTGCGTACTCGCCGTCGCCCAGAGCAGCGGGATCAAGGCTGAGATCGACGTCGAACGAGCCGATGTGTCGCATCTCTGGATTGTCGAGCAGCAGCCAAGGCACCGTGCCACCAATGACCACGAACTTCCCGCGGTAACTGCCCAGGATTTGACCGATCTCCAGGAGGACGCTCTTTACCGCGGCTGTGGTCCGATCGTCGTAGTCGCCGGGTTTGGGATCGGTGTTCACGAGCTCGACCACTGGAGGCAATAGAGACGAAGGTGGTCAGCGGCTTCGCGCCCGCGCTCTCCGGCTACACTTAGGTCGAGATAGGTTTGGGCCGGACTGGTGACAAGAAGGCCAGGTACGGGTTCAATTGTGTCGAGGAGGACACCTTCATCCGTCGGAACGGTGACTCGAACATTTGCGCCGGTGGGCGCAGGGCTGAGCTCTAGAGCATTCTTCAGGTGCAGCAACGCGGCTGCGTCGGCATATAGGTGACGGGTGGGATGGCGCACGAAGGGAGCGAGCCACTCGGCCGCGGTGAACGATGCCAGCGCTGCATGCCCATCGGAGTTGGCCTTCGCAACGGCGTCGCGAAGTGCGGTCTCCAGCACCTTGCCGTGCAGAAGGGTGTAGAACTCCAACGTTGAGCCTTCAGGCGGTTCATAAACTTCACGCCAAGTGTCAAGCAGGGCGTCGGGTTCGGTCAGCCGAAACCCATCTGAATTGGAGGCGCCCCAATCGCGGGCGATAAGGGCCTCCTTCACATTGTGCGCTTGGCCGATGCTGACCCGCGCGTCTCTCGAAATCTCGGTGAGCTTAACGAGGCGATGCGGTGCACGAAGTAAGAAGCGCAGCACACGCGCTGACTTGGGCCGGAAAAGCGACTTCAGCTCGCGGCGCTCGGAGGGCGGCTTCTCAGCGACGCTGCGCTCGATGAATAACCCTGGCAACGCCAGCCTGCAGTTCCCCTGCAAATCGTAGTAATTGATCTCGTGCTTGCGGCAAAGCTGGCGCACCTCCTTGGAGAGGTAGGGCGCGATAAAAACCGGCGAGGCCTGCTCAGCGTCATGGGCCACATAGTTGCGTAACTGGAAGATCGCGTTTCGAGCGTACCGGGGTTGACCGCTGCCCTTCACTTCGCAAGCCAGCACTTGGGGTTTGCCGTTGATGCTGTAGTGCAGGAGGAAGTCTAGATCGCTGCCGGGACCGCAAGGTTCGTGATCTATTGGACCGACGTCGGTTGCCGGCACTTCCTTTATGATGGCCGTCAGTTGGAGTGCGGCCTCCCACGCGATTTTCAGTTCTTGTGGAGTTTTCAGCACGCGTTGAAATTAGCCCAAAGATTGGAAATGTCAAACTTGATTTCACCAGATGGCTAATTTCAGCGCGCGCTGAAAGCCAAAAAACGAAGCCGCCGCCTCACCCCCCATCCCGCAAACTCAGCCCCATCTCGCTCGTCCGGGTCCAGCCCGGGGCTTCGTAGAGGGGGCGGCCCATGGGGGTGGCGTGGAGGATCATGTGGTCCAGGCCGCGCCGGCGGGCCTCTTCCATGGCCAGGTCCATAAGGGCGCGGGCGAGGCCCTGGCCCCGGTGCTTCGGCTCGACGAAGACGTTCAGGATGTAGCCGCGGGCCGACTGGTCGGGTGCAAGGGGTGCGGCGGCCAGTCGATCACCATCATGCCGAGCCCGGCGACGGCCTCGCCGGATCCGATCATCCCCAGCCATCCGAAGTAGGTGCCGGAAGCGAGCCGGGGACGCCGCCATTCGCCGAACGGCCCGTCCATCTCCGCAAGGATGGCCTCGTCTCGGCCAGAGGCGCGGAACATCTCGATCCGGTGGTGACAGATGAGCGCCTGGTCTTCCGGGACCACCGGCCTGAAACTGTGCATCTTCTCCCTCCTGTCCGCGTCGTCCCCCCATTGCCAC
>CAIZKE010000326.1 GCA_903933475.1 uncultured Alphaproteobacteria bacterium
GGGGAGCAATTAGACGGCTCCAATTCCTCCCCCCAGGGGGAGGTGGCGCGCGCAGCGCGGCGGAGGGGGTCAGCTGAGCCGCCGTTGACCCCCTCAGTCGGCTTCGCCGACAGCTACCCCTTAGGGGAGCAATTGCGCGTTAGGGCGAGGGGTCAGCTGAGGGGGCGTCTCAGTTCCAGCCCAGGGGGGCGGCGTCGCGCAGGATGGCCTCGGCGGCCTCCGTGTGCTTGCCCTCGCCTTCGGGGTGCAGGACGAGGGGCGGCAGGAGGGCCAGGGGGGCGCGGCCGCCACGCACGGCCCGCACGATCACCCGGCTGGCGGGCGAAGCCGAGCGGGGCTGGACCGGGCGGATGCGGATGGAGCCGGTCTTTGGCGTCAGCAGGCCCAGGAGGTCGGCCAGCCGGTCGGCCCGGTGGATGAGGGTGATCGTCCCGCCGTCGTGCACGGCCTTGAGCAGATAGCCCGTCCAGGCGGCGAGGCCGTCTGTCGCCATCCAGGCCCGGGACTTCTCTGGTGCGGGGCCGCGCAGGGCGCTGGCGTCGTCGAAGAAGGGCGGATTGCACAGGGCGGCGTCGAAGCGCGGAAGGCCCAGGCGGGAGAAGGGGAGGGCGACGTCGCCGGCGAGCCCCTCCACCCGGTCCGCCAGGCCGTTGAGGTCGATGTTGGCGCGGGCCAGGTCCAGGGCGTCGGGGTCTGCCTCGATCCCGGTGAAGTGCGCGCCCGGCCGTCGGACTGCCGCCGCCATCATGACCGCGCCGGGGCCGCAGCCGAGGTCCAGTACCCGCTCGCCCGGTTGGGCGTCGCAGGCTGCCGCCAGAAGGGCCGCATCCATGCCCGCCCTGTAGCCGCGGGCGGACTGGAGGAGCCGGACCCGGCCTCCGAGGATTGCATCCGACTGGGTCAGGTCCGTCATCCGATTCCGCCAAAACCCCGGTTGGGCATTGTGCCGGCGAGGCGCCTGCCTTATCGCGTTCGCCATGTCCTCCGCAACGCATGCCGCCGACCCGGTCGCCCGCAGCGCGCCCTCCATCGCGGAGCTGACGCGCCTGGCCCGGCGGGACATGGAAGGCGTGGACGGCCTGATCCGCAACCGGATGCAGAGCCCCGTGCCGGTCATCCCGGCCCTGGCCGAGCACCTGATCGGCGGATCGGCCAAGCGCCTGCGGCCCCTCCTGACCATCGCTGCGGCTCGCCTGGCGGGAGCGAAGGACGACGCCTGCCTGAACCTGGCGGCGGCGGTGGAGTTCATCCACACGGCCACCCTGCTGCACGATGACGTCATCGACTCCTCCGAACTGAGGCGGGGCAAGGTGGCGGCCCATCTGATCTGGGGCGCCCCGGCCAGCGTGCTGGTGGGGGACTTCCTCTTCGCCCGGTCCTTCGAGCTGATGGTCGAGGCGGGGTCCATGCCGGCCCTGGAGATCCTGGCCCGGGCCAGTCGGGTGATCGCCGAGGGCGAGGTGCTGCAGCTGACCCGCGCCCACGACCTGGACCTGCCCCAGGAGACCTACCTGGAGATCATTGGCGCCAAGACCGCCGAGCTGTTCGCCGCCGCGTCGGAGGCCGGCGCGGTCTCGGCCGGGGCCGGGGCGGGCGACTGCGCCCGGCTGCGTCGCTTTGGCCAGAACCTGGGCCTGGCCTTCCAGCTGGTGGACGACGCCCTGGACTATTCCGGGGCCAGCGACACCCTGGGCAAGAACCCCGGTGATGACTTCCGGGAGGGCAAGGCGACCCTGCCCCTGATCCTGGCCGTGGCCCGGACGGGCGCGGAGGAACAGGCCTTCTGGGAGCGTACAGTGGGCCGACGCGAACAGACCGAGGCGGACTTCGAGCGGGCCCGGGCGCTGATCGCCGGCTGTGGTGCCCTGGAATCGACCCTGGCCCTGGCCGAGACCTATGCCGCCGAAGCCAAGACGGCCCTGTCGGATTTCGACGGCACGGACGGATGGAAGGCGGCGATGATGGAGCTGGCCGACTTCGCCGTCTGGCGGCGGATGTAGGCGTCCGGGCTCAGCCCCGGAATTCCAGGTTCCAGGCCTTCCCTGAAACGAGTGCAAACCCCTGCGCCCGCCAAAAGGCCTCTGCGTGGGCATCGTCCGTATGGACGGTGAGGCGTCGGACGCTGTCGAGCCCTTCCTGGATCAGGGCGGAGGCGAGGGTGCGGCCGACGCCCCGCCGGCGGGCATCCGGGTGGACGTAGAGACGACGCAGGCGCAGGGCGGGGGCCCCATCGTCCGGCGAGGGCTCTTGCGTCAGGCCGCCGATCCCCGAGAGGCCGCCGCCCTCGCGCACAGCGAAGAGGGCGAGGAAGACGGGGGCACCGGCCTCGACCTCCGCCGACAGCCGGTCCATGTGCCGCCAGCCCTCCGCCGCCGCCGCAGCCCGCAGGCGGTCGAAATCCTCCGGAAGCCCGTCCTGGAGGCGGACGACCTGCATCAGCCTGGCGAGATCATGTTCTCGGGCCGGACGACCGCGTCGAACTCCTCGTTGGTGACGTAGCCGCCGCCGACGGCCTCCTCCCGCAGGGTGGTACCGTTCTTGTGGGCGGTCTTGGCGATCTTGGCCGCCGCGTCGTAGCCGATCTTGGGCGCCAGGGCCGTGACCAGCATGAGGGAGCGCTCGAGGGCAGCCTTGATGTTGTCCTCGCGGGCCTCGATCCCGACGACGCAGTTGTCGGTGAAGGAGACGGCGGCGTCGGCCAGCAGGCGGCAGGACTGAAGGAAGTTGTAGGCCATGACCGGGTTGAAGACGTTCAGCTCGAAATGGCCCGAGGCGCCGGCGAAGGTCAGGGTGGCGTGGTTGCCGAAGACCTGGGTGCAGACCATGGTCAGGGCCTCGCACTGGGTCGGGTTGACCTTGCCCGGCATGATGGACGAGCCGGGCTCGTTCTCCGGCAGGGACAGCTCGCCCAGGCCGGACCGGGGGCCGGAGCCCAGGAAGCGGATGTCATTGGCGATCTTGAACAGGGAGCCGGCGATGGTGTTCAGGGCGCCGTGGCTGAAGACCATGGCGTCATGGGCGGCCAGGGCCTCGAACTTGTTGGGTGCCGAGACGAAGGGCAGGCCAGTGATGGCGGCGATCCTGGCCGCGACAAGCTCGGCGAAGCCGACGGGGGCGTTGAGGCCGGTGCCGACGGCGGTGCCGCCCTGGGCCAGTTCGAGCAGGCCCGGCTGGGCCAGGCGGATGCGCTTCAGGCCGTTCTCCACCTGCTGGGCATAGCCGGAGAACTCCTGGCCGAGGGTCAGGGGGGTGGCATCCTGGGTGTGGGTGCGGCCGATCTTGATGATGGGATCGAAGGCCGCCTGCTTGACGCGCAGGGCGGCCAGAAGGTGCTCAAGGGCCGGCAGGACGTCA
>CAIZKE010000327.1 GCA_903933475.1 uncultured Alphaproteobacteria bacterium
CGAGGCGGCGACCCCCACCGATCCGGTGGTGAGGCTTGAGGCCCGGCGCCGACTTTGCCGGATGGAGGACCCCCGCGAGATCGAGCGCGGCCTGACCGAGCTCTGGCGGATGGAGGCGCTGGCATGACCCCGATTCTCGCTGGACAGTCCGTGAGAGCAGCCGCCTTCGACCTGGCGCCGGAGCCGGCCCTCGTTGTTGGTGAAGACGGGCGCGTGCAGGCCGCCAACGAAGCGGCCGAGCGGCTCTTCGGGCAATCCCTTGGCGTCATGACCCGCAATGGCCTCTCCGCAGCGGTTTCTCCGGACTCCCCGCTGATGGGCCTGGTGGACCGGGCACGGAGCGAGGGCGGTCCCGTCCGCGAGCGGGGCTTCGAGGTCAGCCTGTTCGGCCAGATTATGTTCCGGGCCGACGGTTCGGCGGCGCCCCTGGACGACAGGTCCGTGCTGCTCACCCTGACAGTCCGCTCCGGCGCCCTGAGTGGCGAGCGGGGTGGCGTGGAAAGCGCGGGACTCAGGACCATCGTCGGCCTCGGCCAGATGCTGGCCCATGAGATCAAGAACCCGCTCGCGGGCATCCGTGGCGCGGCCCAGCTTCTGAAGTCGGGAGTCCGGGCGGAGGACACGCCCCTGGCCCAGCTGATCGTCGACGAGGTGGACCGGGTGAAGCGCCTGGTGGACCGCATGGAAGCCTTCTCTGATGATGCAGCGCCCACCTGTCGCCCGACCAACATCCACCTCGTCCTCGACCGGGTCCGTACCCTGGCGGTGAATGGGGTGGCGGAGGGCCTGACCGTCGTCGAGGACTACGACCCCTCCCTGCCAATGACCCCGGCCGATGAGGACCAGCTGATCCAGGTCTTCCTGAACCTCGTTAAGAACGCCGCCGAAGCTGCCCATCGACGGGGGGACGGGCAGGGTGAGATCATCATCCGTACCGCCTTTCGGCATGGCGTGCGCATACGCACCGGCGGGGCGAAGGGCCTTCGCAGCACGCCGCTTGAGGTGCGCATCATCGACAATGGACCGGGAGTTCCGCCCGCCCTGCGCGACAGCCTGTTCCAGCCCTTCGTCACCGGCCGCAACGGCGGGGTCGGGCTGGGGCTCGCCCTGGTCTCCAAGCTCGTCTCCGCCCATGGCGGGCTGATTGATTTCGATTCCGAACCCGGAAGGACGGTCTTCCGGGTCCTCTTGCCCATAGACACGGAGGGGCCGGCATGAGCACCGCCGCCAACGCCGCCAAGAAGATCATCATCGCTGATGATGACAGCTCCATCCGCCTGGTGCTGAGCCAGACCTTCACCCGTCTGGGCTACCAGGTTCGGGCGACAGGCAACGCCGCCACCCTTCTGAAGTGGGTTTCGGATGGCGAGGGCGACCTCGTCATCACCGACGTGATCATGCCCGACGAGAACGTCTTCGACGTCCTGCCGCGAATCCGGAAGGTACGCCCGCGCCTGCCGGTGATCGTGATGAGTGCCCAGAACACCCTGCTGACTGCGGTCAACGCCGCCGACGCAGGCGCGTTCGAATACATCTCCAAACCCTTCGACCTTGAGGACATCACCGCCATCGCACGGCGGGCCCTGTCCCGGCCTGCGGACGCCGAGGCCTCGAGGGCCCAGGCCCGGGCAGCCCGGGATGAGCGACTTCCCCTGATCGGCCGCTCGGCACCCATGCAGGATGTCTACCGCACCATCGCCCGACTGGTTGGCGCCGACCTGACGGTGCTGATCCTCGGCGAGAGCGGGACAGGTAAGGAGCTTGTGGCGCGTGCCCTGCACGACATGGGCCGCCGCCGGGACGGTCGCTTCGTGGTGATCAACCTGGCCGCTGTGCCCCGGGAGCGGGTCGAGACCGAGCTGTTCGGCCGAAGTGACGGCGACATCGGCAAGCTGGTCGAGGCCGACGGCGGAACCCTGTTCCTGGACGAGATCGGGGACATGCCCCTGGACGCCCAGACCCGCCTGCTGCGGGTGATCGACGGCTCGGAGACGGCGGTCAATCCCCGGACCGGCCGGCAGCCGAACATGCGCATCATCGCCGCCACGAACCGGGACCTGCGGGCCCTGATCCAGCAGGGGCTGTTCCGCGAGGACCTCTATTTCCGGCTGAATGTCGCGCCCCTTCGCATTCCGCCCCTGAGGGACCGGACCGAGGACATTCCCGACCTCGCCCGCAGCTTCCTCCTGCGCGCCAACCGGGAGGGGTTGCCCGCCAAGACCATCGACGCCGCCGCACTGGATCGGCTGAAGGCCCACAGCTGGCCGGGCAATGTCCGCGAGCTGGAAAACCTCATCCGCCGGGTCTGCGCCCTTTACGGCGAAGACATGATCACCGCGCGGATCATCGAGCTCGAGTTGGCGGACCAGCAGGCGCCGATGAGGGGCCAGGAGGGCCCCGTGACGCTTTCCGGCCTGGTCGAGCGCTATCTCGCCAGCCACTTCGCCACCTTCCCCGATGGCCTGCCGCCCGCCGGTCTTCATGACCGTGTCCTTGAGGAGGTCGAGCGCCCCCTCATCGCCCTGACCCTCGCCGGCACCCGGGGCAATCAGGTAAGGGCTGCAGAGATCCTCGGTCTCAACCGCAACACCCTGCGCAAGAAAATCCAGGACCTTGGGGTCGAGATGAGCCGGGGCCGTCGCTAGATTACCCCCGAAACTGACGCATTTAGGCAACGAACTGTTGATCTTAGGGCACAGTCGGCTCTAGCATCTGGCCATGTTGGGCTTGAGTCCGATCGTCGGGGTCGCTGGACAGCGACTGGACCGTCTCCGAGCCTTTGCAGGCTCGCAGGCGACCTCTGGCAGCGTATTCCTGGCGGCGGCGGCCCTGACCGGTATCGCCATCTTCCTTGCAGCCTCACCGCCCCAGTCCGGTCCCCTGGCCCCGGCGAGCCTGAACATCCTCTGGATCCTCGGCATCAATCTGCTGCTGATCCTGTGGCTTCTGGTCGCCGCCGGGCGGACCGTCCTGGGGCTCCTGAGGGACAGGAAGACCGATCCCGGTGCCCGACTTCACCTGCGCTTCGTCACCCTGTTTGCGGCGGCGGCGACGGTTCCGGCCCTTGTGGTCGCCATTTTCTACGGGGTGTTGGTGAACCGGGGGGTGGAGGACTGGTTCTCGACCCGTGTCCAGACCGTGGTGGAGAATTCCGCAACGGTCTTCCGCAGTTACCTGGAGGAGCAGAAGCGCTACGTCCGCGACCATGTGTCCCTGATGGCCGGCGACCTCAACAGTGCCGCCTCTGCAATGACGGACTCGCCCGTCACCTTCGGTCTCTTCCTGGCCCAGCAGGCAGCAGACAACGACTTTCCCGCGGCCTACCTGATCGACCGTGAGGGACGGGTCCTGGCCCGGGCGGAGACAGGAGGCGCGCCAGGATTCCTGGCCCCTCCGGAGTCGGCCTTCCGGGCGGCGGACGAGGGGGACATCTTCGTCTCCTCCAACCTGACCCGGAGCCTGTTCCGGCTCAAGAGTTACCCCGATGCCTATCTCTACCTTGTCCGTCCGGTGGGCGAGGGGGTGGTGGAGAACCTGACCGAGGCCGAGCTGGCCCTGGTGTCCTACCGGGACGCCGCCCAAAGTCGCGCCCGCATCCAGCGCGCCTTCGCCCTTGCCTATACAGAGACGGCGCTCCTGGTCCTGATCGGCGCGATCTGGCTTGGGACGGGCGCCGCGCGCTCGATCTCGGCGCCGGTGGGGCGGCTCGTACAGGCGGCGGAGCGCGTGGCCAGGGGTGACCTGACGGCCCGGGTGGATGCCGAGTCCGACCCCGAGGAGATCGCCGTGCTCTCCCGGGCCTTCAACGACATGACCCGCGACCTCGCCCAGCAGCAGGAAGCCCTCACCCGGGCCAGCGACGAGGCCAAGCGCCGCCGGCAGTTCATCGAGACGGTCCTGTCCGAGGTTACGGCTGGGGTCGTAGCGGCGGGCGCGGATGGGCAGATCTCCGTCGTGAACCGCCAGGCCGTTCGGCTCCTCCAACTGCCTGAGGATCCCGTCTTCGCTGCGCCCCTGAGTCTGGAGGACGCTGCGCCGGAAGCCAGCGAGATCCTGGCGGCGGCGCGGAAGGCGGGTCATGCCGAGGGCGAGATCGACGTCAGCCGTGGCCGGGAGACCCTGCGGCTCCGGGTCCGTGCGAGCCGGACGGGCGACGGCCTTGTCCTGACCTTCGATGACATCACCCGGTTGGTCTCGGCCCAGCGGAACGCCGCCTGGCGGGATGTGGCCCGACGGATCGCCCACGAGATCAAGAACCCCCTGACTCCGATCCAGCTGTCGGCAGAGCGCATCCGCCGGAAGTTCCGCAACACGATAGAGCCGGCGGACCTCGATACCTTTGATCGGTGCACGGAGACCATCGTCCGGCAGGTCGGCGATATCGGCCGGATGGTCGATGAGTTCTCAGCCTTCGCCCGCATGCCGGCACCCCAGCTCTCGGAACAGGATCCGGCGGAGCTGCTGCGAGAGGCCGTCTTCGCGCGACGGGTGGCGGACCCGGACATCGAATGGGTGATCGCAGAGCCCCTGCCGAGCGTCAGCTTGACGGCAGATGGCCGGATGCTGGCCCAGGCCCTCGCCAATGTGCTCAAGAACGCCTCGGAAGCGGTCAGGGCCCGGCTTGCGACGGCTCCGGATCCGCCCGGCCGGATCCTCGCTGATCTCCGCATCGATGGAGCGGCCCTGGCCTTTATCGTCGAGGATAACGGACCGGGCCTGCCTCCAAAGGACCGGGATCGACTGGCCGAGCCCTACGTGACGACGCGGGAGAAGGGGACAGGCCTGGGCCTGGCCATCGTCAAGCGCGTCATGGAGGACCATGGCGGGGAACTGGTCCTGTCGGACGCCGGATCCGGCGCCGGCGCCCGGATCCTGCTCCGCCTGCCGATCTCGGGCGGCGTTGCGTCCCCAATGACCGCCAAACAGGAGAGTGTCTGATGGCGTATGATGTGCTTGTCGTCGACGACGAAGCCGACATCCGGGACCTGGTCGCCGGGATCCTCAACGATGAAGGCTATGCCGTGCGAACGGCCAACAACTCAGAGTCTGGCCTGGCCGAGATCCGCGCCCGTAAACCTTCCCTGCTGATCCTGGACATCTGGATGCAGGGCGGCGGCATGGACGGGCTGGAACTTCTGGACCTGGTCAAGGCGCTCGATGCCGACCTGCCAGTGGTCATGATTTCCGGTCACGGCAATATCGAGACCGCGGTGAGCGCGATCAAACGCGGCGCCTACGAGTTCCTCGAGAAGCCCTTCAAGTCGGACCGTCTCCTGCTGGTCGTAGAGCGGGCTCTCGAGGCCGCCGAGCTGCGGCGCGAGAACCGGCGGCTGCGGGCGCGGGCCGTCACCCCGGACGGTCTCATCGGCCGTTCGCCGGCGATCCAGCAACTGCGTGGCCTGATCTCCAAGCTGGCCGCCGCGAACAGCCGGGTGCTGATCTCGGGTCCAGCGGGGGCAGGCAAGGAGACTGTCGCCCGGATGATCCATGCCGCCAGCCCCCGTGCGCGCGGCGAGTTCATGGCGATCAGCGCCGCCGGCATGACCCCGGAAAGGGTCGATATCGAACTCTTCGGCGAGGAGGGTGACGCTGGCCGACCCGCCAAGATCGGCGTGTTCGAGCGGGCCCATGGCGGCACCCTCTACCTCGATGAGGTTGCAGACATGCCCCGCGAGACACAGAGCCGGATCCTGCGCGTACTGGTCGAGCAGAGGTTCCGGCGCGTGGGCGGAGATACCGATGTGCAGGTGGATGTCCGGGTGGTCTCCTCGACCTGCCGCGACCTGCGGGTCGAGATCGCCGACGGACGCTTCCGGGAGGACCTCTTCCACCGGCTTAACGTCGTGCCGCTGCATGTTCCCGGCCTGGCGGAGCGGCGTGAGGACATTCCGGAACTGGTGGAGTTCTTCGTCCAGCGGATATCGGAGGGTGCCGGCCTGGCGAGGCGGAAGTTATCCGACGACGCCCTTGTGGCCCTGCAGGTGCGCACCTGGCCTGGCAATCTCAGCCAGCTTCGCAACCAGATCGAGCGCGTGCTCATCCTCGCCTCTGGAGACCCCGCCGAGCTGATCACCGCCGACATGATCCCGCCTGAGCAGGAGATGAGAGCGGACACGGGCTCCGGACTTGCGGCTGAGCGGATCATCGCCCTGCCGCTGAGGGAGGCGCGCGAAG
Organism: uncultured Alphaproteobacteria bacterium; assembly: GCA_903933475.1. GTDB lineage: Bacteria > Pseudomonadota > Alphaproteobacteria > Caulobacterales > Caulobacteraceae > Phenylobacterium. The sequence goes on from CAIZKE010000327.1 coordinate 6,175, forward strand.
TGTTTGAGCGCGACTACCTGCACGCCCAGATGCTGAGGTTCTCGGGCAATATCTCCCGGACCGCCGCCTTCATCGGCATGGAGCGGTCCGCCCTGCACCGTAAACTGAAGTCTCTCGGCCTCTCAGGGGGACGGATCGTCACAGAAGGCGGAGAGGGCTGATGGGGCGCATTGCCTATGTCAACGGGGCCTACGTCCGGCACGCGGACGCCGCCGTCCATATCGAGGACCGGGGCTATCAACTGGCCGACGCCATCTATGAGGTCTGGTCGATGTCGGACGGCCGGCTCTGCGACCCTGAGGGCCACTTCGCCCGGCTCGAAAGAAGCCTGGGTGAGTTGTCCATCGACATGCCCATGAGCCGGGCGGCCCTGACCACCGTGCTTCGTGAGACGGTCCGCCGGAACCACATCCGGGAGGGACTGGTCTATCTGCAGGTCAGCCGGGGGGTGGCTCCGAGGGACCATGCCTTTCCCGCCCAGCCCGTACCCCCTGCCGTTGTCGTGACAGTAAAGCGTGTCGATCCGGGCGCTGCCGAGGCCCGGGCCGCCGCCGGCGTCGGCGTGATCACAACGCCGGAGAACCGGTGGGGGCGGTGCGACATCAAGACGGTTGGCCTCTTGCCCAATGTCCTCGCCAAGCAGGCCGCGCGGGCCGCTGGCGCCGGCGAGGCCTGGTTCGTCGACGCTGAGGGAAATGTCACCGAGGGGGCCTCGTCGAATGCCTGGATCGTCACCGCCGACGGTGTGCTGGTGACCCGGGACACCTCGGCCAACATCCTCCGGGGAGTCACCCGGGCCACCCTGCTGGAGGTTGCCCGGAGCGAGAACATCCGGATCGAGGAACGCGCCTTCAGCCTCGAGGAGGCCCTGTCTGCCCGGGAAGCCTTTTTCACAGGCGCCGGGGCCCTGCTCATGCCCGTTGTCGCCATTGACGGCCGGCAGATCGGGACGGGGCACCCTGGACCCGTAGCAACCCGGCTTCGCAGCCTCTATATTGCGGAGGCCAGGGCCGCGGCGATCTAGCGGCTGTCGGTGGGATGCGGAGTCCCGCCCAACACAAGAGAGCGAAAAGCCATGTCCGGCGATAAAAAGCAGAACCTGCAGGACACCTTCCTCAACAGTGTCCGCAAGACCAAGACGCCCCTGACTATCTTTCTCGTCAACGGGGTGAAGCTGCAGGGCGTTGTCAGCTGGTTTGACAATTTCTGCGTCCTCCTGCGCCGGGACGGCCAGGCCCAGCTTGTCTACAAGCACGCCATCTCCACCATCATGCCCGCACAGCCTGTCCAGCTTTACGAGCCCTCGGAAGACGAAATCGATTGACCGGTCACAGCGTCAGCCGTGAGGCGCCCGTCCAGGGCGCGGTGGTCATCCATCCCGAGCGGGACGGAAGGGTTTCCGGGCGCAGTCCGGAGGCGCGTCTTGAGGAAGCCGAAGGGCTGGCGAGGGCGCTTGACCTCGAGATCCGCGACAGCCTGCTCGTCCACCTTCGTAAGCGCACGCCAGCGACGCTGTTCGGATCCGGGAAGGTCGAGGAAATCGCGGCCCTCTGCGAGTCCCTGGATGCGGACGTGGCCGTCATCGACGACAGCCTGACCCCCGTCCAGCAGCGCAACCTGGAGAAGGCCTGGAAGGTCAAGGTGATCGACCGGACCGGCCTGATCCTCGAGATCTTCGCCCGCCGGGCGCGGACCCGGGAGGGTCGGCTCCAGGTCGAGCTGGCGCGGCTCTCCTACGAGCGGTCCCGCCTGGTGCGCACCTGGACTCACCTCGAACGCCAGAGGGGCGGCTTCGGCGTCATGGGCGGCCCCGGCGAGACCCAGATCGAGACGGACCGGCGGCTTATCGCCGACAAGATCGGGAGACTGAAACGCGAGCTGGGCGAGGTCCGCCGGACGCGGAACCTCCAGCGCGCCGCCCGCCAGAGGGCACCGGCGCCTTCCGTCGCCCTCGTGGGCTATACCAATGCCGGCAAGTCGACCCTGTTCAACCGGCTGACGGACGCCGGGGTCGTGGCGAAGGACATGCTCTTCGCGACCCTCGACCCGACCCTTCGGACCCTGCCGCTTCCCGGCGGGCGTCCGGTGGTGCTCTCCGATACCGTCGGCTTCATCTCCGACCTGCCACACGAGTTGGTGGAAGCCTTCCGAGCGACCCTCGAGGAGGTGAGCGAGGCCGATGTCATCCTGCATGTACGAGACATCTCCAGCCCAGACAGCGACGCCGAAGCGGCGGACGTGCGGGAGGTCCTGGGTCGCCTGGACGTCGAAATGGATGCCCGCCGGGTGATCGAGGTCTGGAACAAGGCCGACCGCCTGGATCCGGAGGCCCGGGAGGACCTCGCCGCCGATGTCCTGCGTGCCCGCCCGCCTGCAGTGCTCGTGTCTTCCCTGTCGGGGGAGGGGTGCGAAGCCTTGCTGGGCCGGATCGCCGGCCTGATCGACGAGTCGCCGCCCATGGCGGTCCGGGCGGAAGCCGGGCAGGGGGATCTCGTCGCCTGGCTCTATCGCCATGGCCGGGTGATTGCGCGTCAGGACCAGGACGACGGTGCCGTCAACCTCGAGGTGAGTCTGTCAGACCAGGCCCAGGGCCAGCTGGAAACCCTTTTCCCGGGCGCGGCTGTCCTGGCCTAGACGGCGTGTTGCCGGGCAGAGCCTGGTGATGGGGCAGCTGAAGCGCCCTTGACCCCCTCCGTCCCGGGGCTTTGCCCCGGTCCACCTCCCCCTGATGGGGAGGAATTAGAGCGCCAATTGCTCCCCCAAGGGGGAGCTCCCGGCGGAGCCGGGTGAGGGGGTCAAGGGCGGCGGGTCTTGTCCTGGGCCCGGGCCTCGTTCCAGAGGGCGTCCATCTCCGCGAGGTCGGACTCGTGCGGTGTCCGGCCGTCCTCGGCCAGCCGGGCCTCGATGTGACGGAAGCGGCGGATGAACTTGGCATTGGCCTCCCTCAGGGCGTCCTCGGGATCGATGTCGAGGTCCCGGGCGAGGTTGGCCATGACGAAGAGCACGTCGCCGAGTTCCTCACGGAGGGCCGCGCGATCACCGGAGGCCACTTCGGCTCGCAGTTCGCCCAACTCTTCTTCCAGCTTGTCGAGCACCGCCTCGGTGTTCGGCCAGACGAAGCCTACGCCGGCGGCGCGCTTCGAGAGCTTGACCGCCCGGGTGAGGCCCGGGAGGACGGCAGGAATGTCGTCGAGCAGGCCTGCCTGGGGCGCGCGAGCGGCGCGCTCCGCCGCCTTGACCTCTTCCCAGGCC
>CAIZKE010000328.1 GCA_903933475.1 uncultured Alphaproteobacteria bacterium
GCCCGCTGCGCGGTCCACCTCCCCCTTGGGGGAGGAATTACCGAGCCATTGCTCCCGACAAGGGGGAGCTGTCGGCAAAGCCGACTGAGGGGGTCAACGGCGGCTCAGGTCAGGTCCCGTACAGTCTGTCGAACACCGGCGGCAGGCTTTCGGGAAGGCCGAGCAGCGGACCAGAGGAGAGCAGCAGGACCACCTCGTCTCCCGACAGGGCGGACAGGGCCGCCTGCGCCTCTCCGGCGCTGGACACCGGACGGGCGTCCACCCCGGCCGCCCGGGTGCGGTCCACGATCTCGGCCAGGGTCGACTGGTTATGCCCACCGGCACCGTGATCGGGCGGGGGAAGGACCAACACCTGGTCCACACCCTCGAAGACCGTGTCGTACCAGGACAGGGCGTCCCGCGAGCGCCAGGAAAAGGTATGCGGCTCGAAGACCACGATAAGCCGCCGGTCGGGGAAGTGCAGCTTCAGGGCGTCGATGGCCGAGCGCGCCTTCTCCCAGGAGGAGCCGAAGCCCTCGATCACCGGAATGCGCGATGTGCGGGTCAGGCGGTCCAGCCTGCGCCGGATGCCCTCGAAGCTGGCGACGGCCCGGACCAGCCCCTCCCGCTCCACCAGGCCGGTCTCGAGCAGCAGGGCCGAGACGCCCACGATGTTCTCGATGTTGTGGGCGCCCAGGAGACCTGTGGTCATGGGCGTGCGCGTCCCGTCCGGCGAAACGAGGACGAAACGGCTGACCTCGCCGAAGACCTCGTCCTCTGCACGCCATCCACCCTTCCCGCCGCCGTACCAGACAATGCGCGCGCGGGTCTCGCCTGCGACCTCGCGCACCGCCGGATGGTCGCGGAGAACGGCAAGGCCATCCGACGCCAGGCCGCGCAGGAGTTCCCGGAACGGCGCCTCGTACTCGGCGAAGGTCGGAAAGACGTTGACGTGGTCATGCACCAGAGAAGTCAGCAGCAGCCTCTGGGGGTGATAGAGGGCGAACTTGGACCGCCGGTCGCCTGGCCCGACGATGTACTCGTCCCCTTCCAGGATCATCTCTGGCGACGTCCCCCAGCGGCCCGTCGCCGGAAGCGAGGGGGAGATCGCCCCGACCAGCCAGCCGGCGTCCACCCCGCAAGACCTCAGGACATGGGCGGCCAGGGCCGCGCAGGTCGATTTGCCGAACGAGCCGGCCACCACGGTGTTGACCCGGTCCCGGGTCAGGTCGCCCACCAGTTCGGGGAAGGTTGTCACCCTGACGCCCCGCTCCCGGGCGGCGAGGGCCTCGACATTGTCGTCGCCACCCAGCTTGGCGCTGGCACCCTGGACGAGCACGTCGAGGTCCGCGGGCAGGTTGGTGGCATCCAGGCGCCAGGCGACCGGCAGGCCCAGGCCCTCGACGAAGGTGGACATGGGCGGGAAGACGTCCTGGTCGGAGCCGGAGACCTGGTGGCCGGCGTCCTGCATCATCTGGGCGACGGCCGCCATGCCGGCGCCAGCGATTCCGGTGAAGTGGATCTTCATGGCCCCCTTCCTGAAGTCCGCGCCCTTAATGTCGGATTAACCATACCCGGCTAGGCTTTCATCGTCTTCCCTGAAGACATCCACCATCATCACCTCGCGCCCGGCTCTGGCCGGGCGTTCTTTTCTCCGGCCTTTGAGAGTCCCGGCAGAGGTGATGTAGTGCGCGCAGAAACGCAGGGAGGACAACGCCATGGCCAGGGCCGCAGCCGGCTTCAAGACACGCCTGGAGCCGCAGGACGAGTTCCCGCACGATCCAGGGACCTTCAAGAACTACAACGAAAGCATGTACTTCAACGTGTTCGACCCGGCCCGAAAGGCCGGGGGCTGGTTCCGGATCGGTAACCGGCCCAACGAGCACTATGCCGAGATGACCGTCTGCCTCTACCTGCCGGATGGCCGGGTCGCCTTCATGTTTGGCCGCCCAACCATCGAAGCGAACACCGAGATGAACGCCGGCGGCCTCAAGGTCGAGGTGGTCGAGCCGTTCAAGCGCCTGCGGGTCACCTATTCCGGCAAGGCCCTGCTCCTCGCAAGGCCGCACGAGATGGCCGACCCCAAGCGCGCCTTCCGCGAGAACCCTTCCCTGCCCTGCACGGTGGAACTGGACTATACGGGCGTCTCGCCCATGTACGGCGGCGAGACGGTCCGGGAGGACGGGACCCCGATCGAGATCGACCCCGAGAAGTCCTTCGCCAAGGCCCACTACGAGCAGCACTGCGCCGCAAGGGGCCGGTTCACCATTGGCGACGAGAGCTTCGAGATCGATGGCCACGGCCTGAGGGACAAGTCCTGGGGCCCCCGCCACTGGCAGGCCATAGACTGGTACCGCTGGTGCCCGATGAACTTCGGCCGCGACTTCGGCATGATGCTATCGGTCATCGGCGACGGAAAGGGCGGGGCCCGGCAGGGCGGCATGGTCTTCCGGGACGGGATCTATGACCTCATCACCGAATGCCGCATCGAGAGCGACTGGGACGAACACGGCTACCAGACCCACCTCCGCGCCGAGGTGAAGACCGAAGGTGGCAAGGCCTATTCCGTCACGGGCCGGGTCCTGTCCCTGATCCCCCTGAGGAACCGCCGGACCACCGCTGAGGGCGTCGAGCTCCAGACCCGGATCACCGAGGGCATGACCGAGTTCCGGTGCGGTGACCTGGTGGGCTATGGCCTGTCCGAATACCTGGACCAGATCATCGACGGGCAGCCCAACGGCAAGGCTGCCGGCTACTGAGGCACCCGGGAGACGGACGCGCTTGCGCACCTGTTCGGCGCGGTCTATAGCCCCGGTCCTTCCAGATGATCCCCGATAGCTCAGCTGGTAGAGCAGTCGGCTGTTAACCGACTTGTCGCAGGTTCGAGTCCTGCTCGGGGAGCCATCCTCTTCCGTAGCTTTCCGCCTTCCAGGCGGTCGCGTCAGTGGACTCCATGGAAGTCTTCTACGAACAACTCGCCGAGTGGTGGCCCGTGATCTCCCCCGTCTCCGACTACACCGGAGAGTGCGCGGAGATTCGTCGCGTCCTGAAGGCCCGCCGACCCCATGCACGGACCCTGCTGGAGCTGGGCAGCGGCGGCGGGCATGTGGCCTTCCACCTGAAGGCGGACTTCGACTGCACCCTGACCGACCTCAGCCCCGCCATGCTGGAGGTTTCCAGGCGCCTGAACCCTGGCTGCCTCCACATCCAGGGCGACATGCGCACCCTGGACCTCGACCGACACTTCGACATTGTCCTGGCCCACGACGCCATCGCTTACATGACCTGCGAGGCCGACCTGCGGGCCGCCTTTGCCACCGCCCATCGCCACCTCGCCCCCGGCGGGCTGGCCCTCTTCATTCCCGATGAGGTCCTTGAGACCTTCGAGCCCGGCGACTCCGATCTCTCTCTCTTTGGCGGCGAAACGCCAGACGGGCGGTCCGCCCGGGCCATGGAGTGGTGCGGTGAGCTGGCGGCGGACGGGACCACGTCCGTACACTACGCCTTTCTCCTGAAGGACGCAGACGGCCAGGTGACCACCGCCGGCGAGACCCATCACGTCGGCGTCTTCGCCCGCGCCGACTGGGAGCGCTGGCTGGAGGCGGAGGGATTCGCGGTGGAGACCGTGGAGGAGCAGACGGACGAGGACCGTACGCCGCGTTTCCTCTTCCTTGGGACCCGGAAAGAGGCCTGACCCCGAGGGGCCGACCCTCTAGGGTTTGGTGGTCGAGGCGACATCCGCTCTAATGGTATTGAGGCGTCAAATGCGCCTGGAGTTCCCGATCCCATGCACTGGACCGCAGTCTTCGACGGTGATGCGCCCGAGCGGGTGAACCGCTGGCTGGCGCACAGGGGCGTCTGTTCCCGTCGGGAGGCCGAGGCGCTGATCGCGGCGGGACGGGTGCGGATCGATGGCGAGACGGTCGAGGACCCTGGCCGCAAGATCCTCCCGGGACAGACCCTCGAAGTTCAGGAGGGAGACGACGCCGCAAAAGCCGTGACCATCCTCGTGCATAAGCCACCCGGCCTGGTCAGTGCCCATCCGGAACCCGGACAGTCCGAGGCCCGCAGCCTCGTCACCACCGACCGCGCCCAGGGTGGGGACTCCCCGCCCCCGGAGGACCTCAGCCTTCCGCCGGCCGGACGGCTGGACCGGGAATCCCGCGGCCTTCTCGTCCTCACCTCAGACGGGCTGGTAGCCCGGGCCCTCATCTCGCCGGCCTCGATGCTGAAGAAGGAATACCAGGTGCGCGTCGCCGGCGGCCTGACGCCCGAGCAGATCGCCCGGCTCCGCCACGGCCTGTACCTGGACGGCCGGCCCCTGAAGTCCGCCGGGGTCTTCCGCAAAGGGGAGGACCGGCTGCGCATTGTCCTGACCGAGGGCCGGAACCGGCAGATAC
>CAIZKE010000329.1 GCA_903933475.1 uncultured Alphaproteobacteria bacterium
CACTGCGTCTGGTTCATGGTGACGCCGTTGGCGAGAGCCGCGGCGCAGATCGCAGCCGTGATCTGCGGTTGAGTCCCCGTCGGACAGGGATTGAACAGGGCCTGAAGCCCGGGGTTGCTCGCGGGAACATAGTAGCGCGATTGAATGGCCCCGGGAGCCGCCGGCATGGGAGAGGTCCCGCCGCCGGGTGACGAACCACTCGCCTCAATCGGCGTGGGAAACTGGACCGTCGACTGTGAGGCTGAGACCCGATCCTCCGGGACTTCCGTCCGGGACCATAGAATCTCGCCATGGAACCTGAGCGAGTCGCTCAGCTCGAAATTGGCCTCACCGTACAGTTGGTAGTGGTCCTCCTTCGCCACACGGGTGTCGTGATAGGTGAACGGATAGAAGCACTGGCCATTCGGTACGAAGGAGAGCCCGCCCAGCTGGTTACAGCCCGCGTCAGAGAAGGTCGACGAAAGGGTCGCTCCTAGCGGTATGCCGGGGCGGGTCGGATCCTGCACAAACCCGCCATTGGGACCGATGACCGGGGTCCCGAGGATGGCGTTGTATCCGCCGGGATTGCTGCCCCCAGAGATACCACTGATGTTGAGGGAGTCAGGGAACACGGCGTTCGGCAGCGTCCAGGGCAGATCAACGCCATTCAGCTCGCTGCGGTGCCGGTAGGACGCCGCCAGCAGGACGTTGCCGTTGTCGAGCTTCCGTCCCCAGGCCAGGGAGGTTTCGTAGTCTCCATCCGAGCCATCGATCAGGGCGTATTTTCCGTTGACCTCAAAACCATCCAGGTCCCTGCGGGTGATGAAGTTCACAACCCCGGCCACGGCGTCGGATCCGTAGGTGGCCGCGGCGCCGTCGCGCAGGACCTCGACCTGACCAATGGCGATGGTCGGGACCACGTTGATGTTGACGAACTCCTGTCCGCCCGCGGCTGTGATGGTCGACAGGCGCTCACCATTCATGAGCGAAAGCGTCCGGGTCAGCCCGAGGCCCCGAAGATTGATGGTCGCGACGCCGGCGGCTGCGCCCCCGAGGAAGCGGTTAGACTCGCCGATATTGCCGCCCGAGACAGACGGAATGGTCCGCACCAGATCGACGAGGGACGGACTGCCCTGCTCCTGCAGCGCCTCGTTGGTGATGACGTCCACCGGCAAGGCGGCGTCTTCGGGTGTACCCCGGATCAGGGAGCCGGTAATCACCACTTCCTCGACCTGATTGTCAGAAACCTTGGCCGCGCTTTGAGCGGTGGCCTGGGTCGCCATACCGAGGCCAAGGGTGATCGCCAGAGCCGAGCTGGCATAGAGGTACAAGCGCCTGGACATTGTTTTCGTTTCCCCCTGTTAGCGGCTTAGGCCAGCTAATCCGGATCAGATTGTCCACAATCTGCAGGATATGCAAGGCACCAAGGCCCGAGGTGGAGGCCGCCTGGCCTTTTGGTCGAAAAGCCGGGTCCGTCGCGGACGACGGGGTTGCGTCCGGGGTGACGCCGTCTGCCGCCAGCCTGGGGTGTTGTTCCGGGAAGTGCCCTGGCCGGCCGTCGACCCACCTGGGGCCCGCCTCAAACCTGGCCGCCTGGGTTGGACTGAAACAGGGGCCCTGACCGGGCAAACCCAGAAAGACAAGGATTTCAATCCTGCGTGGCAGTCCCTAGGGGAGTCGAACCCCTCTCTCCAGGTTGAAAACCTGGCGTCCTAACCGATAGACGAAGGGACCACGGACGCGGGAGCGGCGTCTATATCCGCCTTCCCGGGGGCGTGCAAGACGCCGGGGCCGGGTTTTCCACCCGGGCCGGTTCAGCCTGCATCGGCCCGGCGCGGATCGGCGGCGTCCTCGATCTCGAGCTCGACCGAGGCGCGGCCCTGCCAGTCATCCGGACGCAGCCGGCCCGCCAGGTGGAGGACGCCTCCCCCCTGGAGGAGCTGGCCAAGCGGGGTCTCCTCCGCCCGCCAGGCGACCGCCTTCAGCCGCCCTCCCGAGGAGTCCGTGAGCGTGACCCGGACATGGCCGCCGCGCATGACCATGGGGCGCTCAACGCGAACGGAGGCTGCCGCAAAGACCGGTTCGGGGTTGCCCGGACCAAAGGGCGCCAGGCGTGCGAAGGCGTCCAGCAGCGAGCGGTCGGCGCCCTTGGGTGTGATGAGGGCGTCAATTTCCAGGACGTCCGTCTCTGCCGCCCGGGCCTGATCCTCGCCCAGACGCGTGGCAAGGAAGTCCGTCAACTCGGCAATGCGCTCCGGGCGGATTGAGAGGCCCGCCGCCATGGCGTGCCCGCCTCCCGACAGGAGCAGTCCCTCATCGAAGGCCGCCTGAACGGCGGCACCCAGGTTCACGCCCGGCTGGGAACGTCCGGAGCCCTTTCCGACACCGGCTGCCAGATCGATGCCGATCACGATGGCCGGCCTGCGGTAGCGCTCGCGCAGCCGTCCGGCGGCGATGCCGATGACGCCCGGCGCCCAGCCTGGGGCCGAGACCACAAGGACCGGAGCCTCCGCGATCTGCGGGTCGGCCTCGATCCGGGCGATGGCCTCGTCGATCACCGCCTGTTCCACCGCCTTGCGCTGGCCGTTGAGCTCATCCAACTGGGCCGCCAGGGCGGCCGCCTCGTCAGGGTCGTCTGTCGACAGGAGCCGGGCACCCAGGTCCGAACGTCCGATCCGGCCGCCTGCGTTGATCCGGGGCCCCAGGATGAAGCCGGCGTGGAATGTGGTCGCTGTTCCGCTGACCTTGCCGACATCGGCCAGGGCCTTCAGCCCGGGATTGGCCCAGCGGGACATCACCTTGAGCCCCTGTGCGGTGATCGCCCGATTGAATCCGGTCAGGGCGGTCACGTCGCACACCGCACCCAGGGCGGCAAGGTCGAGCCATTGGCGCAGGTCCGGCTCTGGCCGGGAGGCGAACAGGCCCCGCCGGCGGGCCTCCCGGTTCAGGGCCGCGAGCAGGACGAAGGCCACGCCCGCTGCGGCCAACATCCCCTGCCCCGAGTTGTCGTCTGGCCGGTTGGGGTTCACGAGGGCGGCGGCTGGGGGAATTTCACCGGGGCGCATGAGGTGATGGTCGATGACCACCACGTCGAGGCCGATCTCCCGGGCGGTGGCCAGGGCGTCCTGGGCTGCGGCCCCGCAGTCCAGGGTGATGACGATCTCGGCGCCCTGGTCCTTCAGGGCGCGGAAGACGACCGGATTGGGGCCATAGCCCTCCTTGACCCGGTCGGGGATGTAGATCGGAACCTCGCGGCCCATGGCACGCATCCAGCGCACCACCTGGGCGGCGCTGGCCGCACCATCGACATCGTAGTCAGCGAAGACGACCATGGAGCGTCCGCGCTCCAGGGCGTCGACCAGGATCTCCGCCGCCCTGTCCATGTCACGGAACGAGGAGGGGTCGGGAAACAGGGCCTTGAGCGTGGGATTGAGGAAGACCTCGCCGTCGTCAGGACCGACGCCGCGGGACGCCAGGGCCCGGGCCAGGGGCTCGCTGAGGCCCAGGGCGTTCTGGTGCCGGCGCACGAGTTCCGGAGCCGCAGCGCGCGCCGCCCAGGCCCGTCCGCTGACCGAGCGGCCGACCCCGAGAAAGGGACCTTCCGCCAGGGTCATCAATGTCAGGCCGGACGCCGGAGGCGGACTTCGCGGACCGTCTGGGTGGACGAGACCATGACGAGGCTGTGGGTCACGATCTGCCCGCCCTCCCGGCGGACGCCATCCAGCAGGGCACCCTTGGTCACGCCTGTGGCAGCGAAGATGGCGTCTGCCCGGACCATTTCATGCAGGTCGTACTTCTTGTCGAAGTCGGTGATGCCCACGCGCCGGGCCCGTTCCTTTTCGTCGGCATTCCGGAAGACCAGCCGGCCCTGGAACTGGCCGCCGACGCACTTCAGCGCGGCGCAGGCCAGGACCCCCTCCGGGGCCCCACCCTGGCCGACATAGAGGTCGATGCCCGTTGCCGGGTCAGCGGTGTGCATGACCCCTGCGACGTCGCCATCCGTGATCAGGCTCACCCGGGCGCCCACGGAGCGGATCGAGGCGATGATCTCGGCGTGACGCGGCCGGTCGAGGACGCAGACGGTGATCTCCTCTGCCGCCACACCTTTGGCCGCGGCAAGGGCCCGAACATTGTCCGCAGGCGAGCGGTCGAGGTCGATCACGCCGGCGGGGAAACCCGGCCCGCAGGCGATCTTGTCCATGTAGGTATCGGGCGCATTCAGCAGGGTGCCCTTGGGGGCCCAGGCCATCACCGCCAGAGCGTTGGCCATGGCCTTGGCCGTCAGGGTGGTGCCTTCCAGCGGGTCCAGGGCGATGTCGATGGCGACCCCGCCCCGGCCGACCTTTTCGCCTATGTAGAGCATGGGAGCCTCGTCCCGCTCCCCCTCGCCGATGACGATCTCGCCGTCGATGGCCAGGGCGTTCAGGGCCGTGCGCATGGCGTCCACGGCCGCCTGGTCCGCGGCCTTCTCATCCCCGCGCCCCGCCAGGGTGGAGGCGGCGATGGCGGCAATCTCCGTGACGCGGACCGCGTCCAGGACAAGGCTGCTATCCAGTTGCTCAGTGGTCATCAAGGGTCTCCGGACGGCGAATGCGCCGCAATTATCTTCGATTCTCAGATGCTTGCGATGTGCAGAAGGCGGGGCGGCTCAAGAACTGCGGGCAGCCGGCCGATCCGGTCAACCGCAGCGGCAAGCACAGCCTCGGCCACGGCGTGCGTCGTCATGACAATGGGGACGCCAGGCGTTTCACCGGGCGGCTTCTGCAGAAAGCTCTCAATGGAGACACCTGCCTCAGCCAGCTCCTCCGAAACGGACGCCAGGACACCGGGTTCATCCCGCACCATGACCCGGATATAGCCCCGCCCCACCGCCGCCGCTCCCGCAGAGGGTGCACAGGGCCGCAGGCTTGCGGCGGGCGCCTGGAAGACGGGCCTCCGGGCACCGGCCATGACGTCAGCAATGTCGGCCGCGACCGCCGCCGCCGTTGGACCCGCCCCGGCGCCGGGCCCCTGCAGGAAGATACGTCCGATGCGGTCCCCCTCGATGAACAGGGCGTTGAGGGCGCCGTCCGCCTGGGCAATAGGATGGGTCTTGCGCACCAGGAAGGGCCGCACCTGGACCCGGGCTCCCTCCCCTGCCCGCTCGGCAGAGGCGATCAGCTTGATCCGGTAGCCGAGGTCGCCTGCAAGCCGGATATCCAGGAGATCGACGCCGGTGATCCCCTCCACCTCGGCCGCTGCGAAGTTGGGGGATCCGCCGAAGGCCAGGGCTGCCAGTATGGTAATCTTGTGGGCGGCGTCGAACCCGCCGACGTCCATGGTCGGGTCCGCTTCGGCATAGCCCAGCCTCTGGGCGTCCGCCAGGACGTCGGAGAAGGCTGACCCCGTGGTTTCCATCTCGGTGAGGATGTAGTTGCAGGTGCCGTTGAGGATGCCCGACAGGCTGCGGATTTCCTCGCCCACCAGGGCTTCGCGGACGGTCTTGACCGCCGGAACACCGCCCATGACCGCCGCCTCGAACAGCAGGGCAACACCCTTGGCCTCGGCCAGGGCCGCCAGCGCCGCACCGTGTTCGGCAATGAGCGCCTTATTCGCGGTTACGACCGCCTTGCCAGCCCTTAGGGCCGCCTCGACGGCCGCCTTGGCCGGACCGTCCGAGCCGCCGATGAGCTCAACGAAGATGTCCGTATCCGGGGACTGGGCCAGGGCCACGGGGTCGTCGAACCAGGCCAGATGCGAGATGTCCACGGCCCGCGGACGCGACCTCGATCGCGCAGAGACCCCGGTGACCACGACCCTTCCCCCAGCCGGGGCAAAACTCGGACGTGAGGCCAGGAAGTCCAGAAGCCCGCCGCCGACGGTCCCAAGACCTGCGACGC
>CAIZKE010000330.1 GCA_903933475.1 uncultured Alphaproteobacteria bacterium
CGGGCGTTGACGTCGGAAAGGATGATCGAGGGCTGGGTCACGGAGGTCAGCGGAACCGGATGTCGGCGTCGCGGAAGCGCGCGATCAGCCAGACGGCGAAGGGAAAGAGCAGGACGGTGGATAGCCACTGCAGGGCGGTCGCCGCAAGGGCGGGGGGGCTTTCGGTCACGGCGGCGGCGATCAGCCAGCCCACGCCCTGGGCGACCAGGCAGGTGAGCGCATACCAGACCCCCAGCACGAGGTTCGACTGGCCGGCAAGGACGTTGCGGATGGCCAGGACCGGCAGGTAGCCCGCCAGCAGTGAGATCGCCCAGAGGCCGGACGGGGCGCCCCAGAGCACGTCGAGGGCGAGGCCGCCCAGCAGCAGGGCGAAGGCCGGAGCCAGGGCCGGGCGGATGACCCCCCAGGCAAAGGCCGGGACCATCAGGGTCACGGGTTCCGGAAGGGGCAGGCCGAGCACGTGGATCGGCGTCGCCAGGACCAGGCTCAACCCCAGGCAGGCCAGGAGCGGTGCCCCGACCCAGCGGGAGAGTCTCAGGGGACGCGCAACGGCGGTCATGCAGCGGGCTCCCGGGCGGGCGCACGCTGATCGGCGGGGGACGGAGCGGGCTTTGCTTGAACGGGCTTGGCCTGAGTGGGCTTTGCCTGGGTGGGCTTTGCCTGAGTGGGCTTCGGCTTCGGAACGGGAAAGGCGGGCACCGGGGTCGGCGGCGGCGGCGGCGAGGGCCGGCTCAGGGCGCGCAGGTCCTCGAGCTTCACAAAGTCCTCGAACATGACGATCCGGACGTAGTCGATGGGCGCCGCGTCAGTGGCTAGGCGGACCCGCCATCCCCCGTCGGCACCGCGGACGACGCGGCCGACTGCAAAGCCACGGGGCAGGACGCCGCCATCCCCGGAGGTCAGGACCAGATCGCCCTCGCGCGCCGCGTCCCGTCCCCTCAGGTAGGACAGTTCCGGTGCCCAGCCGCCATCCCCTGTCAGGATCGCCCGGGCACGGGTGCGCTGGATCATGACCGGGGTGCGGGAGGCCGCGTCGGTCAGCATGAGCATCCGGCTGACCCGAGGCGTTACACCGATCACCCGGCCCGCCAGGCCGTTCTCGGTCAGCACCGGATGGCCGACCTTCACGCCGCGTTCCGATCCGGCGTTGATGAGGCGGGTGTTGGCGTAGGGGCCCCGGCTCTCGCTCACTGCCCTTGCGGTGACCATGGGCGCGGGTGGGTCCAGGGTCAGGCCCAGGAGGGCGCGGTATCGGGCGTTCTCGTCCTCGAGGGTGACCGCCTTCTCACGCCAGGTGCGGGCGGCAGCCAGCTCAGACTTCAGGCGACGATTCTCGGACGCCGCGAAGAAATAGCCGGAGATCCCCTGCCCGACACCGCCCATCCAGCGGACGGGAGCGGCCAGGACGCCGGTGACCGGTGCCACCACCTGGTCCGAAGCCCTGCGCAGGGCGCTGGAAGCGCCCGTCTGGTAGGTTTGTCGCCGGTCCGCCATCAAGAGGGCGAAGGCCACCAGGAGGGCCACCACAGCGGCTGCCGCCGCGCCCAACAGAAGGGGCAGCCTCACCTCGCCGAAGGGATTGTCCCTGAAAGACACGGAACCGACGATCTCCCTGGGGCCCCGACCGAAGGAGGCCCCCCTGCTCTACGCTGCCGACCAGCTCCGCCTAGATTTCCCGTTCCCGCGATTCCCGCCAGAGCCGCGTCAGGCCGCGCCGGCGTCCATCACGCTCTTCATCCAGGCCGGATGCTCGAGCACCTTGCCGCAACCCAGGGCCACGCAGGAGAGCGGATCGTCAGCGACGGTGACCGGCAGGCCGGTATGGTCACGGATTTCGGCGTCCAGACCTCTCAGCAGGGCGCCGCCGCCCGTGAGCATGATGCCCTTGTCGGCGATATCCGACGCCAGCTCCGGCGGCGTGGACTCCAGGGCCATCTTCACGGCTTCGACAATCTGGGACACCGGCTCCGAAAGCGCTTCGGCCGCCTGCCTCTCGGCCACGCGGACCTCCCGCGGGACGCCCTGCATGAGGTCGCGGCCCTTGACGTCGATGGCCAGGCCGTCGCCCTCCTCGGGCACCCGGGCGGTACCAATTTCCTTCTTGATCCGCTCGGCCGTAGTCTCGCCGATGAGCAGGTTAAAGTTGCGACGCATGTACGAAATGATCGCCTCGTCCATGATGTCGCCGCCAACCCGGACCGAGCGGGAATAGACGACGCCCGAGAGGGAGAGCACCGCCACCTCTGTGGTGCCGCCGCCGATGTCCACCACCATCGAACCCGTGGCCTCGTGGATCGGCAGGCCGGCGCCGATGGCCGCCGCCATGGGCTCATCCATCAGGGCCACGCGGCGGGCGCCGGCGTTCAGGCAGCTGTCCTTGATGGCCCGGCGTTCCACCGCCGTGGCGCCCGAGGGCACGCAGACGATGACCTTGGGGTTCACGAAGCCCTTGTGGTTGTGAACCTTACGGATGAAGTACTTGATCATCTCCTCGGCCACTTCGAAGTCAGCGATGACACCATCGCGCAGGGGCCGGATGGCCTCCATGTGGCCGGGGGTCCGGCCCAGCATCTGCTTGGCTTCAAGGCCGACCGCATAGGTCTCCTTGCGACCGCCAACCGTGCGCAGGGCGACCACCGAGGGCTCGTTCAGCACGATGCCCCGCCCCTTCATGTAGATGAGGGTGTTGGCGGTGCCGAGGTCGATGGCGATGTCCTTGGTGACAGAGCCGAAGAGGGACGAAAACATACAGTTTCCCGGAGGCGGAGGGCGGCGTCGGAGGGGCCTGGCGAGGGTCTGGATCCGCGGCCTTCGTCGCCTCCCCTGGCGCGCGCCGTCGGACCTGGCCTCGTCTGGGCGGAACAGATCGTCCTCTGCCCTGCGAATGGGGTGAATTCAAGACGAATCCGTCCCCATCGACTCCCTCGGCCTGCGGATTCTATCCGGCCCCGGCCTCAGGCGCGCGCGACGGACGGCGTCCAGCCGGGTTCCAGCGTCCTGCGCGGAGGGTGGGCAGTCACATTACCCATGAAGAGTGGCCGGATTTCATGGCCCAGAAGGGCCTGCAGGCGGGGCGAAAAGGCGGCGATCTGGGCCTCGAGGTCGAAGCCGAGCGGTCCGGTCATGTCTTCCCACTCCGGTTGCCCTGAATCCTGCTTCTCCCGAATCCTGCCCCTTTAGTTCAGGGCCGTCACCACCATGCCGAGGGCGGTGGCCGCGCCGGCGACCAGCTGCCGGGCCGTCAGCTTCTCCCGGAACAGGGTTCGCCCGACCAGGGCGGCGATGGGCGCCTCGATCACACCCACAGCGCGGACAGGGCCCGGGGGCGACATGGCCAGGGCCGAGAACCAGAGGGCAGAGGCCCCGGCCCCGCAGGCGCCCGCGCCCAACGACGGCCGCCAGGCGGCGAAGACTGCCCTCAGGGCCGCGGGATTCAGCACGGCCAGGGCACCGCCCAGCACGGTCGACTGGATCGCCTGGGCAGCGACCACCGAGCCGATTCCGGCGAAGATGGGATGTTGCGGCTCCAGGGCCAGACCGGCCTGGCGATAGCCGTTCATCGAGACGGCAAAGAAGGCGGCGGCGGCCAGCCCCAGCAGGGCGCCGGAATCCAGGGTCCGGATCCCGGCCCGGGGCCAGGACAGGACCAGAAGGCCCGCCGAGGTCACGGCCACGCCCAGCCACTGGGCCGGATGCATGGTGTCGCCAAAGGCCAGCCATCCCAACAGCGCCCCCATGGGCAGGGCCGCCTGTTGGAGGAAGGTGGCCACCGCGAAACCAGCCCGCTGCATGGCCACAAGCAGGCAGGCGGTGGCGCCGATCTGGGCCAGGCCCCCGCCGCCGACGGCCAGGAGGAACCGCAGGTCCGGCGTCGGCTGGGCGCCCGGCGTCGCCAGGACGGCGATCGCCAGCAGGACGAGGGAGAACGGCAGGCCGAACAGGAACCGGACCAGGGTGGCGCCCCACGGTCCGGCCTCGCCGATCATGCCGCGCTGGAAGGCGTTCCGGGCGACCTGGAGCGGGGCGGCGGCCGCGGCGAGCACGGCCCACAGCATGGATCAGAACCCGCTGGCGACGCGGGCCCCGGGTGCAGACCTCTCCCGCCGGGCGATCAGGTTGTTGAGGGCGTTGACATAGGCCTTGGCCGAGGCGGTCAGGGTATCGGTATCCGCCGCCTGGCCAGTGGCGATCCGGCCGTCTTCCTCGAGGCGGACCGAGACCTGGGCCTGGGCGTCCGTGCCCTCGGTAACGGCATGCACCTGGAAGAGCCTCAGGTCGGACTCGTGCGGCACGGCCTTGCGGATGGCGTGGAAGACCGCGTCTACGGGCCCGTCGCCGGTAGCGGCCGCGATGCGCTCCTCACCATCCACGGTCAGGACGAGGTCCGCGGTCTGCGGCCCTTCGGTGCCCGCCACCACCCGCAGGCTCTTCACCTGGATGCGATCGGCACCTGAGGCCAGGGCATCGTCGACCAGGGCGACAATGTCTTCATCGAAGACGTCCTTCTTCTTGTCGGCGAGGTCCTTGAAGCGCTGGAAGGCCTCGTTCAGGGCGTTCTGGCCCAGCTCATAGCCCAGGCCCTTCAGCTTCTCGCGGAAGGCATGGCGACCCGAGTGCTTGCCCATGACCAGGTTGGTGCCCCCCTGCCCCACATCCTCCGGACGCATGATCTCGTAGGTCTCGGCATTCTTGAGCATGCCGTCCTGGTGGATGCCGCTCTCGTGGGCAAAGGCGTTCTTGCCGACGATGGCCTTGTTGTACTGGACCGGAAAACCGGTGATGGCCGAGACATACCGGCTGGCGCGGGTGATGTGCTGGGTCTGGACGCCCGTCTCGAAGAGCAGCCGGTCGCCGCGCACCTTCAGGGCCATCACGACTTCTTCGAGGGCGGCGTTGCCGGCCCGCTCGCCCATGCCGTTGATCGCGACCTCAACCTGCCGGGCGCCGCCCTGCACGCCGGCCAGGCTGTTGGCGACGGCCAGGCCCAGGTCGTTGTGGCAGTGGGTGGAGAAGATGACCCCGTCCGCGCCGGGCACGTTCTCGATCAGGTCGCGGAACACCGCCTCGTACTCGGAGGGGTAGGTGTAGCCCACGGTATCCGGGATGTTGATGGTCGTGGCGCCGGCGCGGATGGCCGCCTCGACGCAGCGCCGCAGGAAGTCGCGCTCGGTCCGGGTGGCGTCCTCGGCTGACCACTCGACATCGCCGCACAGGTTGCGGGCGTGGGACACCGAGCGGGAAACCATCTCCAGCACGGCGTCGGGCTCCATCTGCAGCTTCCACTTCATGTGGACTGGGCTGGTGGAAATGAAGGTATGGATGCGGCCGCGCTTGGCCGGGCGGATGGCCTCGGCGCAGCGCTCGATGTCGGCCTGGCCGGCCCGGGCAAGGCCGCAGATCGTACTCTCGGTGACGATCTCGGAGATGCGGCGGACGGATTCAAAGTCACCGTTGGAGGCGATGGGAAAGCCCGCCTCGATGACGTCGACCCGCATCTCCTCGAGGATCTTGGCCAGCTCCAGCTTCTCCTCCAGGGACATGGAGGCGCCGGGCGACTGCTCGCCATCGCGCATGGTGGTGTCAAAGACGACGACCCGGTCCTTGGGGTCCTGGGCGGCGGACGCAGACGGGGCGTCGGTGGAAATCGGGTTCATGTGGGGGCTCGCGGTTCGCGGGGGCTGGGGATCAGGTCGGGTGGGAGGGCCATCCCCTGAAACGCCCGGCCGCGACGAGGCGCAGCCTGAAGAGGCGCTCAGGGGCGACTAAGCCCCTGCTGAAGGCCAAGACTGGGCGCGACCGCGATCATGAAATGGCTCATAGCGATTTGGCGACTCTGACGCAAGAGTCTTGCGCAAAATTCTCCCTGAAGGCTCCACTCGGCAAGAACCTTGCGCGGGATGGGGCGTCCCGACATCCAGCGGAAACCGCCGGTCACCCCCCGGGACGATCATGGCCTGGAGACCCGCTGAGGTTAGGGAGAGCACGCCCAGAG
>CAIZKE010000331.1 GCA_903933475.1 uncultured Alphaproteobacteria bacterium
CGGCCCCCACCTGGACGCCCCGGTCCGCGCCTGGCTGGAGGGCGCCTGCGCGCCCATCTTGGCAGAGGTCGCATAATCCAGTTCGACATCGGCGCGGGCTTCGGACAGACAGCCGACAGTCCCCGCACCCTGATCTCCATAGGCTTCGCCCGTCAGCTCTAGCCCGCCCCCTCCCCCAAAGAGGTGGAGGATTTAGAGCCCTCGAATTGCTCCACCTCAGGGGGAGCTCCGGGCGAAGCCCGGTGAGGGGGTTAACGGGGCTGCGGTTGTCCACCTCGGCCTTGGGGGTGAAGTAACCAAGGAACCCGTTGCGTTGCTGCTGGGGGATCTCCCGGCGAAGTCGGGTCAGTTAGATCCACGCCCGCCACCTCGCCTCTCAGTCGGCACCCAGGACCTCGGCCACCCGCTCTGGCTCGGCTTCGATCAGGCGCAGATAGGCCCGGACGGCGACAGGAGGGAAGGTCCGCCCGATCTCGTACTGGCGGATGTTGGCCAGGGGGATCGAATACCGTTCAGCAAACGCCGCCTGAGAGAGGCCAAGGCGCCGCCTGAGTTTGCGTATCCGCCGTCCCATCTGCGCCCGCTCAAGCCCGGCAGAGCTGATATCCCTGTCCTCGGGGTCGCCCAGGTCAGCCGGGACCGCCGTGATAGATTCCCTGCTCACCTGAATTGCTCCTTCGCACAGAGAGAAACCGGACCACCTGCGCCAGGGACGCGCCGTGCTTGGCCAGGTTGCCGATATCCTTATCGGGGTCGAACTTGATCTCCAGCCACTGTAGGTGTGTGAATCACACAGTGATGTCAAGGTCGCGGAAGCCCTCTGCAGCCCCTGCGCTGGTGCCCCAGTCCACCTCCCCCTCGGGGGAGGAACGGAGGTGCCCGCCTAGGGCGCGTCGCCGATCATCTCCAGCCACTCGGACTCCGTCAGGACCTGGATCCCGAGGGCCTCGGCCGTCTTCAGCTTTGACCCGGCGCCCGGACCGGCGACGACGATGTCGGTTTTCTTCGAGACCGAGCCCGACACCTTGGCGCCCAGGGCCTCGGCCCGGGCCTTGGCCTCGTCGCGGGTCATGCGCTCAAGGGCGCCGGTGAAGACCACGGTCTTGCCGGCCACGGCGGTGTCGCTGCGGGGCGCCTCGGCGTCGCGGATGGTCAGTTCCGCCGCCAGCTCGCTGACGATCCGGCGATTGTGCGCCTCGCCGAAATAGGCCGCGGCGGCCTCGATGACGGCGCCGCCCACCTGGTCGAGGGCGTCCAGTTCCTCCATGGCCTCGGGGTCACGGTCGGCCACCCGGTCCATGGCGGCGAGGAAGGCCTGGGCCGCACCGTAGCCCCGGGCCAGGACCATGGCGGTGGTCTCGCCGATGTGGCGGATCCCCAGGCCGAATATGAAGCGATCCAGGGGGATGGTCCGGCGGGCCTCGATACCGGCGACAAGGTTGGCGACGCTGGTCTCGCCATAGCCGTCCAGGGTCCGGAGTTCGTCCAGCCGGGCGCCATCCCGGGCCAGGCGGAAGATGTCGGCGGGTTCGCGCACCCAGCCCAGGTCAAAGAAGGCGGCCAGCTGTTTCTCGCCCAGGCCCTCTATGTCGTAGGCCCGGCGGGAGACGAAGTGGCGCAGGTGCTCGATACGCTGGAATGGACAGGCGAACTCGCCCGAGCAGCGGCGCACCACGGTCTCGGCACCCGAGGCGGTGGTCTCGCGCACCAGGGGCGTGGCCAGGGGACAGGGGCAGGTCCCGGGGAATTCGAAGGACGGCGGCGGGGGGTCAGGCCGCTCGGAGGCCACCACACCGACAATCTGGGGAATGACGTCCCCGGCCCTTTGGAGGATCACCGTATCGCCGACGCGGATGTCCTTGCGGGCGATCTCGTCGGCATTGTGCAGGGTAGCGTTCTCCACCACTACGCCGCCCACCGTGACCGGGGTCAGGCGGGCCACGGGCGTCACCGCCCCCGTGCGCCCCACCTGCAGGTCAATGGCCATGAGCACGGTGCGGGCCTGCTCGGCGGGGAACTTCCGGGCGATGGCCCAGCGCGGCGTGCGGGTGACGAAGCCCAGCCTCTGCTGCCAGTCCAGCCGGTCGACCTTGTAGACCACCCCGTCGATGTCAAAGCCCAGATGCGGCCGCGCCGCCTCCATCTCCCGATAGGCTTCCAGCAGGCCCTCAGCACCCTCGACCCGGCGCGACTGGGGCGTGGTGGCAAAGCCCCAGGCCTTGAGCCGCCCAAGGGCCTCCCACTGGGCCGGGGCGAAGGGGGCGCTGACCTCCCCCCAGGCATAGGCGAAGAAGCCCAGGGGCCGGGTGGCGGTGATCCGCGGGTCGATCTGCCGCAGGGAGCCGGCGGCGGCGTTGCGGGGGTTGGCATAGGTCTTCTGCCCGGCGGCCTCGGCCTGGGCGTTCAGTTCGCCGAAGGCGGCGTGAGAGAGGTAGACCTCGCCCCGCACCTCGACGACGTCGGGCCAGCCTTCCCCGGCCAGGCGACGGGGAATGTCGCTGATGGTGAGGAGGTTGGCGGTGACGTCCTCGCCCACCCGGCCATCGCCCCGGGTGGCGCCGCGCACCAGGACCCCGCCCTCGTAGCGAAGGGAG
>CAIZKE010000332.1 GCA_903933475.1 uncultured Alphaproteobacteria bacterium
GCCGCCCGCCGGTTCCACGCCGAGGGCGCCTCGGTCCTCCTGGCCGATCTCAACACCGAGGCGGGCGAGGCCCTGGCCGCCGAACTGGACGAAGGACGCGCGCGCTTCCGCCGGGTGGACGTGGCCGCCTGGCCGGAGGTCGACGCCCTGGTGGCAGACGCCGTCCAGGCCTTCGGCGGCCTCGACATCCTGTTCAACAATGCCGGTATCGGCAGCTTCGCCAATGTCGCGGACCTGGCTGTCGAGGACTGGCACCGGGTGATCGACGTGGACCTGTCCTCGGTCTTCGATGGATGCAAGGCGGCGATTCCCGCCCTGCGCGCCCGGGGCGGCGGTGCCATCATCAACACCGCCTCCATCTCGGGCCTGGCGGGCGACTTCGCCTTCGCCGCCTACAACGCCGCCAAGGCCGGGGTGATCAACCTGACGCGCGCGGTGGCCATCGACCACGCCCGGGAGAACATCCGGGTCAACGCCGTCTGCCCGGGGCCTGTAGACACCCCCCTCATCGCTGGCATCAACGACCTGCAGGGGGTGCGCGAGGCCTGGGACGCCCGGGTGCCCATGGGCCGCTTCGCCCGGCCCGAGGAGATCGCCGCCGTGGTCGCCTTCCTGGCCTCGGACGACGCCAGCTACATGACCGGGTCCATCCTGGCGGTGGATGGAGGGGTCACGGCCCATACCGGCCAGCCTGACCTGCCCCGCATGCTGGGCCTGGCCTGAGGAGGACGGGGAATGAAGAAGGTCGTCGGCGAAAGCCTGGACACCCTGGACGGCTACAGCCTCGTCGAGGCACCGGTCCCTGAGCCCCGCCCCGGACAGGTGCGACTGCGCGTCACGGACTGCGGCCTCGGATACGTGGACGCCCTGGTCGCCCTCGGCCGCTACCAGGTCAAGCCGCCCCTGCCGCATACCCCGGGCCAGGAGATCGCCGGTGTGGTCGACGCCCTCGGCGACGGGGTGGAGGGCCTGGCGCCCGGCGACCGGGTGATGGCCACGGTGGCGGGGGGCTTCGCCGACATGGCCCTGGCCGCGACCGGGGCCTGCACGCGCCTGCCCGCCAACATGACCTCCGGCCAGGCTGCGGGCTTCCGCATCAACCACCTCACCGCCCTGCATGGCCTGGAGCACCGGGCCGCCCTGCGCCCGGGCGAGACCCTGCTGGTCTTCGGCGCCGCCGGGGGCGTGGGGACGGCCGCCGTCCAGGTGGGGAAGATCCTCGGCGCCCGGGTCCTCGCCTGCGCCTCCACCCCGGAGAAGCGCGACTTCGCCCGGGCCTGCGGGGCGGACGAGGTCCTGGACACAGAGGCCGAGGGCTGGCGCGACCGGCTCAAGGCCCTGTGCGGCGGACGCGGGCCGGACGTCATCTTCGACCCTGTGTGCGGGCCCCTGTTCGAGCCGGCCTTCCGGTCTCTGGCCTGGGGCGGACGCCACCTGGTGGTGGGCTTTGCCGGTGGCCCCATCCCGGCCCTGCCCGCCAACCTGCCCCTGATGAAGGGCGCCGCCCTCATCGGGGTGGACGTGCGCCAGTTCCTGCTGTTCGAGGCGCCCCGCGCCGCCGAGGCCCTGGCCCGCCTCCTCGCCTGGGTGGAGGACGGCCGCCTCTCACCCCCCGAAGGCCGCCGCTTTCCCCTGGCCGCCTACGGCGAGGCCCTGGAGTTCGCCCTGTCCGGCCAGGGGATGGGCAAGACCCTGGTGGGCGCGGGGGCATGACGGAACTTCCCAAACCCCCCAGGCCCTTCGAAGGCCGGATCGAGCGGCTGCTGGACGCGTCCCAGTCCGCGCGCCTGCGCAAGGACGGTGCCCCTGAGGGCGCCCCGAACATCATCCTCATCATGCTGGACGATGTGGGCTTTGGCTCCTTCGGGACCTTCGGCGGGCCCGTGCCGACCCCGGCCCTGGACGCCGTGGCAGCCCGGGGCCTGCGCTACAACCAGTTCCACACCACGGCCCTGTGCTCGCCCACCCGGGCGGCCCTGCTCACCGGGCGCAACCACCACGCCGTGCACATGGGCGGCATACCCGAGGGGGCCAACAGCTTCCCCGGCTATGACAGCCTCATCCCCCGCTCCTCGGCCACGGTGGCGGAGATCCTGCGGCAGAACGGCTACGCCACCGGTTGCTTCGGCAAGTGGCACCTGACCCCGACCTGGGAGCAGGGGCCCGCCGGCCCCTTCGACCGCTGGCCGACCGGCATGGGCTTCGAGCGGTTCTACGGCATCATCAACGCCGAGGCCTCGCAGTACGAGCCGCCCGTCTACGACCAGACGACACCGGTCTTCCCCTATCTCGGCAAGCCCGACTACCACCTCACCGAGGACCTGGTGGACCAGTCTATCGCCTGGATCGAGCGGGTGCGGGCGACGGCGCCCGGCAAGCCCTACTTCCTCTATCTCCCGACCCCTGCGGTGCACACGCCGCACCACGCGCCGAAGGCCTGGATCGACCGCTTCGCCGGCCAGTTCGACGACGGCTGGGACGCCCTGCGCCGGACCATCTTCGAGCGCCAGATCGCCCTGGGGGTGATCCCCGAGGGCACGGTCCTGACCGACCGGCCCGACGAGATCCCGGCCTGGGAGGACTATCCGGACCGCTACAAGCCCATGGCCCGGCGGCTGATGGAGGCCTTCGCCGGCTTCCTCGCCCATACCGACCATCACATCGGCCGCCTCCTGCAGTTCGTCGAGGCCTCGGGCCAGGCCGACAACACCCTCGTCGTCTACATCACCGGCGACAACGGCGCCTCGGCGGAGGGGACCCTGAACGGCGCCTGGGCCGCGCCCTCCTTCCAGAACGGCGTGCCCGAAGATCCCGAGTGGATGCTCGCCCACATGGACGACTTCGGCACCGCCCGCTGCGAGAACCACTTCAACGCCGGCTGGGCCTGGGCCCTGGACGCCCCCTTCCAGTGGATGAAGCAGGTGGCCTCCCATTTCGGCGGCACCCGCAACGCCATGGCCCTGAGCTGGCCCGCCGGCATCCCCCGGGCGGGCGGGCTCCGCTCGCAGTTCCACCACGTCATCGACATCGCCCCGACCCTCCTGCAGGCGGCGGGGGTGGAGGCGCCCACCCGGGTCAACGGGGTGGACCAGGACCCCATGGACGGGGTGTCCATGGCCTACAGCTTCGGCTCGGCGGACGCCCCTGGCCAGCGCACGACCCAGTATTTCGAGATCCTCGGCAACCGCGCCATCTACCACGAGGGCTGGATGGCCTCCTGCTTCCACGGCCGCGTGCCCTGGATGCGTTTCCTGGCCACGCCCTTCGACGGGCCGCAGGAGCGCTGGGAACTCTACAATATCGCCGAGGACTTCTCCCAGGGTCGCGACCTTTCGGCCCAATTCCCGGAGAAGCTGGAGGAACTTAAGGCGGTCTTCGACGCCGAGGCCCGGCGCAACGGCGTCTATCCTATGCGCGACCCCGCCCGCCGGGCGGACCCGGGCCTGGCCGTGCCCACGGCCCTGGGGTCGGCCCGGTCCATGACCTACACGACGGCCCACGTCCGGATCCCCGAGAGCATCGTCGTCAACCTGAAGAACGCCTCCTACCGGATCACCGCCGACATCGAGGTTGGCCTGGAGCCGGCCCGGGGCGTCATCGCCTGCCAGGGCGGCAACATGGCGGGCTGGAGCCTCTACCTGGACGCGGCCGGGGCGCCGCGCTTCATCTACAACTACTTCGGCCGCGAGCTGACCTTGGTCGGCGAGGCTGGGCCCCTGGCCCCGGGGCCGCACCTGCTGGAGGTCGGCTTCGCCTACGACGGCGGCCTGGGCGCCGGCGGGGTCCTCACCCTGTCGGTGGACGGCGCCCCGGCCGGCGAGGCACGGCTGGAGCGGACGGTCCCGGTCGTCTTCTCCATGAGCGGCGAGACCTTCGACGTCGGCCTCGACACCGGCGCCCCGGTGGGCCCCTATCCCCACGTCTATCCGTGCACGGCTGCGATCCGCACCGTCACCCTGGAGCGCCTGTCCGACCTGTCCCCCGCCGATCGCCAGACCCTCGCCGAACGCGAGTTCCGCGCCAGCGTCTCGTCGCAGTAGCCAGCCGCCCGCCTTTCGGCTAGAAGGCCCCTCCGCTGAAGACGCACCCGTAGCTCAGCTGGATAGAGCGTTGCCCTCCGAAGGCAAAGGTCACACGTTCGAATCGTGTCGGGTGCGCCATTAAATCAATGAGTTAGGTCCAGCGGTTTCTCCCAGTACGGAAAACATGCGGAAAACAGGGTGGTTGGGTCCCCAGCATCATGCAGCTCGGGTGCATAAAAGTCGGCTAGCCGGACC
>CAIZKE010000333.1 GCA_903933475.1 uncultured Alphaproteobacteria bacterium
CCTGAACCACTGATTTTTGCAGATTTTTTGGATCCCCTGCCAATCAGGAAGTGTTTCTCACTTTGGATGATAGAAATAATCTATTGTAATACATATACTTAATTGAAAGAGAGTTCGCCCGCAGGCTCTCGCCCACCGCCATGGGACCTCGCCACAACTCTCTCTGGGGCCGTGGCGAGGCCGCCCGAGACAACCCGGAACGAACCGCAGGCGAGCCTCCAGCCACCTGTAGGATGCATTCAGGCGCTTCAAGTCCGGCAGCCTGATGACTGCCCTATCGGTCTAAGGTCAGCTTCCAGGCCCGGGTCCAAACGGGGAGAAAGTCCCCTAGCGGACTTTCCTGGGAGCCCGTCCGGGGCCCTGGTCCTGGGGCTTAGCGGCCAGCCCGGGCTGCAGGTTCAATTCCACTGCGCCCTCACGCGCGTTTCGACGGAATGCGCGCCCGTTCTCGTTTTCTCTGTATCGAGCAGGATTGGATCGGATGCGAAACATGCCGCAAAACGAGAACAGCCTGAACGCGGCGATCGCCCTGACCCGTTTCGGGATGGGAGCGCGGCCCGGAGAGATAGACCGCGTCGCCGCCAATCCCCGCGAATGGCTGGAGGCCCAGGTGCGAGCTTCCGGCGCTCCGGTGCCAAGGGGCGAGTTTCCGTCGTCCACCGACCAGGTGCAGGCCCTCCTTGCCTATCGCCAGGACGTCCCGGATCGCCGCACGAGCCGGCGGGAAGCCGGGGCCGGCCCGGAGGCCGCGATGAACACGCCCACGGCGGTGGAGGGCAACCGCCCGACAGACCCCGCCGGACAAGCCGCCTTCGATGCGCGCCGGGAAAGTCGCCAGGCCTTGACCCGTGTCGCCGCCGAAGCCTTCCTGGCGCGGACTCAACTGGCCACCACGACGCCCGACGGGTTCGCCGAGCGCTGGGCCCTGTTCTGGGCGAACCACTTCACGGCATCGGCGGCCAAATTCCAGTCGGCGATCTTCGTGGACGCCTACGAACGCGAGGGGATCCGGCCTCATGTTTTCGGCCGGTTCGAGACCCTGGCGCTGGCCGCCGAACAGCATCCGGCCATGCTGCTGTATCTTGATCAGGCTCAGTCGGTGGGACCCAACAGCATTGCGGGCAAGCGACGAAACGTCGGTCTGAACGAGAACCTGGCCCGGGAGATCATGGAACTGCACACCGTCGGCTCAGATGCTGGCTACAGCCAGGCCGACGTCACTGAGTTCGCGCGTGCCCTGACCGGCTGGTCGATCCCGGCCGAAAGGGACGGCGGCGGCGGAGGGGGTCGCGGCGGCGGGCGCAGGGGCCGGGCCCTGGCCCAGGCGCTCGCGGGCGAAACGGGCCGGAACGGCTTCGTCTATCGCCCTGTGGTGCATGAGCCCGGCGAGCGAAGGGTCCTGGGCCGGCGCTATGCCGACAGCGGACGGCAACAGGGTGAGACCGTCCTGAA
The DNA here is from genome assembly GCA_903933475.1 of uncultured Alphaproteobacteria bacterium. Taxonomy (GTDB): domain Bacteria; phylum Pseudomonadota; class Alphaproteobacteria; order Caulobacterales; family Caulobacteraceae; genus Phenylobacterium. The sequence goes on from CAIZKE010000333.1 coordinate 1,453, forward strand.
GGACCTCGCCAATCGGCCCGAGACCGCTCGGAGACTGGCCCGGAAGATCGCCGCGCATTTCGTGGCGGACGTGCCGCCTGCGGCGCTTGTCGCTGCGCTTGAGAGAGCCTGGACGACGTCGGGCGGCGACCTGTCCGTCGTGGCGCGCGCCCTGATCGCCGCGCCCGAGGCCTGGGAGCCCGCCCCCGCCAAGATCAAGACACCCTATGAGTTCATCGTCTCGGCGCATCGCGCGTTCGGCACGGAGCCCCGGCAGGTACAGGCTTTGCGACAGGCCATGCTCGCCATGGGTCAGCCGCCACAGAGCGCCCCTTCGCCGGAAGGCTGGCCAGATACGGCCGCCGACTGGGCCGGGCCCGACGCCCTGGTCAAACGGCTGGACTGGTCGCGCGCCAC
>CAIZKE010000334.1 GCA_903933475.1 uncultured Alphaproteobacteria bacterium
CCTGATGCTTCGCAAAGGTCTTGCCATAGTGGCGCTCGGCCTCGCCCTTTCGGGCGGGTCGGCCCTCGCCGCCGGCACGCAGAAGGAGCCCCGTACGTCCGCATGGAGCTTCAACGGCCCCTTCGGCAAATTTGACCGCGCGCAGCTTCAGCGGGGTTTCAAGGTCTACCGGGAGGTATGCGCGGCCTGCCACTCGATGGACTTGATGTCTTTCCGGAACCTCGGCCAGGAGGGAGGCCCCTTCTACGATCCGAAGTACCCGAACCCGAACGACAACCCTTACGTGAAGACCATATCGAAGGACTTCGAGGTCTCGGACATCGATCAGGAGACGGGCGACGTCGTGAAGCGTCCGGCCACCCCGGCCGATCGATTCCCGAACCCCTACCCGAATGAGGCGGCGGCCCGGGCTGGCAATGGCGGTGCCCTGCCGCCGGACTTCTCGACCCTGTCCAAGGCGCGGATGGGCGGACCGGACTACATCTACTCGCTGCTGTCCGGTTACTCAGCCCCCCCCGCGGGCCTCGAGGTTCCCTCGGGCCAGTACTACAACCCCTACATGCTCGGGGACGTCTCGGCCTTCTGGAAGGGCAAGGGGCATGCGCCTCCCGGAGGCTTCATCGCCATGCCGCCGCAACTTGCAGCGGACAAGGTCACGTTTGACGACGATACGAAGTCGACGATCGACCAGCAGGCCCGTGATGTCGCCGCCTTCCTGACCTGGGCTTCCGAGCCCAAGATGGAGGAGCGCAAGGCCTTCGGCGTCGGCGCGATGATCTATCTGCTGATCCTCGCTGGCCTGCTTTACATGAGCTACAAGCGGATCTGGCGGAACGTGGCCCACTAGGGTCCCGCCTCCGCGCGAAACCAGGGCCGGTCGCCTCCAGGGCGGCCGGCCTTCTTCGTGCAGACGGGCGGGGCCTGAGCTGCGGCGCGGGCTAGGTCAGCCTTACGCAGGCGTCCGGCCGGCCAGGGCGGCGATGCAGCCTTCCCGGATGCGCCACGCCGTGTCGGGGTCGAGGCCCCTCCTGAGCGCCCAGTCGCTGAGGAAGCGCCTGTGCTCACGGACCTTGAAGGCTGGAAGCTCTGCTGGGGTCACCTGATATTCGGAAACCAGGCTTTCGAGAGGTGCAGCTTCTCCCCGGGCGAGGCCAGTGAAGTCGTACCGGCACCCATCAAGGGCGAGATAGCAGTGCGCTTCCGGCAAGCTGTCGAGGCCGGCGGCCGCAAGGGTTGACCCGACCCCAGGGGTGTTCCGCTCATCCATCATGTAGATGCCGACGGTTAAACGGACTGCGTGGTGCCCGTTCTCATGGGCGAGTTGAGTGAGGAAGCGGTGCTTGGAGCTGCAGGTCCCTGCGCCTTCGGTAAGCACGGCCGTAACATCGCTTCCCACTGGCCGGCTGTAAGGCAGCGCCTCAACATGTCGCACCGCCTCATCGAAGGTCCTGAGGCTCCTGGCAAGGCAAGCGTGCCCAAGCAGGTGCCTGGGGTTGAGCGAGAATCGAAGGCCCTCCGGCAGGTCATCCATGGGGATCCGACGTCCCGTCGGGTCATAAGGTTTTCAATACCTGACGTAAGGGTGCAGGACGCGCTGCGTTTTTCGTGTCCTGGATGCATGCCATATTAGATTTTGATTTTTATATTCTAGCACGGATTCTTGTTGCTGATTATAACTGCCGGAAGAATATGAGCCTCTGTTCTCTTTTTGTAACCTCTACCAATAATTTCTGAAATTACAGATTGAAGTTCAATATA